>SXQZ01000137.1 GCA_005792725.1 Actinomycetota bacterium | reverse complement strand
TGCACCACGCGGTCGCCGACCACGACGAACGGCTCAGCGTCCGGGTTCGGCGCGGAGTAGAAGGTGCCGACCATCGGGCTCTCGACCTTCACGCCGTCGGTCGCTGCGGGTGCGAGGCCGCCGCCGAGCGGAGCGATGGCCGCCGTGATCGGGCGCACGGTCACGCGCGCGCCGCCGATCTCGACGCTCACCTCGGACTGCCCCGCGTGCTCGACCACATCGACGAGGGTCTCGATGAGGCCGCGGTCGATCGCGATGCCCTCGTTGCCGACCTCCTCGGACGCGAGCGAGCGACGACGGTCCAGCAGTCGCTGACCCGCGACGGGGAACTGCACCAGGATGAGTGCGTCCTCCTCCGACACGTCCGACGGCGCGTCCGCCAGCGCGGCCGCGAGGTCGGTGGGATCGCCGGTACGCCCGGCCCCGCGCGCCACCGCGAGGGCCTCCTCCGCCACCGGCCCCCGGACCCTCCCCCGGGCGCCCAGTGCCACGTCCGCCAGCGGCGGCGAGGTCTCGCGCCAGCGCACGCCGTCCACGAGGTGCTGGGCCGCCTGCGCCACGACGTGCTCGCCCAGAGGTGGTGCAAAGGTGACGCCCCCGAGGTCACGGCACACCGCCGCGCACTCCTCGGCCGCCTCATGTGCCCTACCCGCCAGACCTTGGCGCGCCAGGCGCGACAGCAGACCTGCAGCGAGGTCGGGCGGCAGTTGCAGTTGCGGGCCGCCGGCGAGTTCCGCGGCGCGGCGCACGCGCTCCGGCGCCACGAGGGGCCAGATGACGCGCCCGGCCTCCTCCAGAGCCGGAACGTCCACGTCGAACTCACGCTCACCGCCATGAAGGGCGACGTACAGGGCCTCGGCCGAGGGGCGCCCGGCCACCAGCGCCGCCGCCCCCACCGAGGCGTGGATGCCGTGGGCGCCCGCCAGCGCGGCGCTCAGGGCCGACATCGAGGCCAGCCCCCCCGTGGCACGCAGCGACACCTCCACCGGGAGGGATGTGCGGCCCACGATGGCCGCGACCAGCCGGCCCATGGCGACCGGCGTCAGGTTGCCGCCGAGGTCGGAGACACAGAGCGAGGCGGCGCCCGGCAGCTCCGCGAGGGCGAGGGCCTCGTCCACCCAGCGGCCGGCATCGGCCGCGGGGACCGGCCCCAGCATCAGGGTCGGCACGAAGTCAATGCCGACGTCGCGGGTTCCCTGCGCCACGCCGCGCAGCATGTCGGGGTCGTTCAGCGCGTCGTAGGCGCGCACGCGGGCCGCACCGCTGGCAGCGGCGGACGCCACGAGCCGCTCGGCCACGCCGGCGCCCACCGGCACGTCGCCGAGCAGGGTGCGCCCGGTCACGACGATTCCCAAGGGGGTGCCGCCGGCATACCGCGCGACCACGCGCAGCCGGTCGAGCGGGCTCTCGGTGCGGCCATCCATGCACGCCCGCGCCGCCGCCGGGTCCATGGCCTCAATCACGCGGGCTCCGACCGGGGAGAGGGCCGCGGCCGCAGCACCCAGGTCATCCGGGGCGACGCGCGATCCCCAGGGCGGTGTGCCGAGGTCGCGCAGGGTGACGTCAATCAGGCCGATCGCGCGGGTGGGGGCAGGGGTGCTCATGCGCGACTCACATACTCCCGCGTGCGGGTGTCCACCTTGATGCGGTCACCCTCGTTGACGAACAGCGGCACATTGACCGTCGCGCCCGTCTCGAGCGTGGCCGGCTTGGTGACATTCGAAACGGTGTCCCCCTTCACACCGGGGTCCGTGCGGGTGACCACCAGCTCCACCGAGACAGGCGGCTCGGCACGGAACGGGGCCTCGCGCACGAACAGCACCTGCGCGCCCGCGTTCGGCGCGATGAGGTCCACGGCCTCGATGGCCGCCTTCGGCACGGTCACCTGCTCGTAGGTCTCGAGGTCCATGAACACGAGGCCGTCGCCGTCCTCATAGAGCATCTGCATGTTCCGGGTCTCGGTGGTGACGCGCTCCAGCTTCTCGCCGGCCCGGAAGGTCCGGTCCACGACGTTGCCCTTGGCGAGGCCCTTGAGCTTGGTGCGCACGAACGCGCCCCCCTTCCCGGGCTTGACGTGCTGGAACGACACGACGCTGACGAGTTCACCGTCGATGTCGAGCACCCATCCGTTCTTCAGGTCGTTGCTGCTGATGGCCCCCACGGCCCGCTCCTAGATGGTCGTTGTGATGAGGTCGGTCGGCACGCAGGTGAGCACCTCGCAGCCGTCGTCACCGACGACGGCCAGGTCCTCGATCCGCACTCCGCCGACCCCTTCCAGATAGATGCCCGGCTCGATCGTGACAACCATGCCGGTTTGCAGCACCTCCCCGCCCTCCTGCCGGAGCCACGGGCGCTCATGGATGTCGAGGCCCACCCCGTGCCCGAGGCCGTGCCCGAAGCGGTCCCCGAGCCCCGCCGCCGTGATGATGTTCCGTGCCGCCGAGTCAACCTCCCGTGAGTGGACGCCGGCCCGGCAGGCGGCCAGCGCCGCCCCGTGGGCCTCACGGCATACCGCATACGCCTCCTCCAGCGCGGGCGGCAGGATACCGGTGCTGAGGGTGCGCGTGCAGTCCGATGCGTACCCGCCGATGCGCGCGCCCATGTCCACCACCACCAGCGTGTCGGGCGGGATTCGCTCGCCGCGCGGCACGGCATGGGGCAGGGCGCCGTGCGCACCGCCCGCAACGATGATGTCGAAGCTCGCCCCCTCGGCCCCGAGGTCGCGCATCCAGCCATGCAGGGCCCAGGCCGTCTCGGCCTCGGTGCGCCCTGCGAACCCCTCCGCCACCAGCCGCGCGAGTGCCGCATCGGCAACGCGGGTCGCCTCGCGGATGAGGTCGAGTTCCCCGGGGTCCTTCACCACCCGCAGCCCCTCCACGATCCCCGTCACCGGAACGAGGTCAATCGCCCGGAGCCGCGACGCCATCCGGTCGCGCCGGGCGACGGTCATGTGGTCGGCCTCGATCCCGACGCGCCCGGTCGGGACCACCTCGGCCATCGAATCGAGCAGGTCGCGCCCCGCGATGACCACATCGGTGTCCACGACCTGCGCCCGGGCCGCCACCGTGTAGCGCGAATCGGTCAGCAGCACCCGGTGCCCGGCGGTGACCACCAGCACACCGTTCGACCCCACGAAGCCGGACAGATACCGGACGTTCACCGGGTCCGTCACGATGAGCGCGTCGAGGTCTTTGTCGGCAAGCCGCCCGCCGATGCGCGCCTGGCGCGACCGGTGACTCAAGCGCCGAGCTCCGCCTGAAGGATGTCCAGGGCGTCGCGGTACCCGTCGGGCCCCTTCCCCTTCACGGTGGCCAGCGCGATGTCGCGCACCACCGATGCGCGGCGGAACTCCTCGCGCGCGTCCACATCGGACAGGTGCACCTCCACGAACGGGGCGCCCATCACCTCGAGTGCGTCGCGGATGGAGTACTGGTAGTGCGTCCACGCCCCGGGGTTCACGATGGCGCCGTCCACGGCGCCGGCCAGGCCATGCACGTGCTCGAGGAACGCACCCTCGTGGTTGGTCTGGAAGGTGCCGACCCGCATACCGCGCTCCACGCCCCAGGCGCGCACCTGCGCCTCGAGCGTGGACAGTGTGAGGGTGCCGTAGTGCTGTGATGGCCGCCGGCCCAGCATGTTGAGGTTGGGTCCGTGCAGCAGGGCGATGGAGATCATGAGCGCAGCTCCTCGATGGCCGCGCGCACCACGGCCGGGTCAGGGTCCTGATGGGTCAGCACGTCTCCGGGCGCGCGGAGCAGGACCATGTTCAGCGCACGGCCATCCGCCTTCTTGTCGCGGGACATGATCTCGACGACCTCGTCCACATCCACCGACGGATCGAGCGTCACCGGCAGGCCGTGGCGGGCCAGGGTGTCCATCGTGCGGTCGCGCCAGCGCGGGTCCAGCGCCAGCGCATGCTCGCTGACCCGCAATGCCACGAGCAGGCCCAGCGAGATGGCCTCGCCGTGGTGGTAGCCGCCGTAGCCCGCCGCGGCCTCGATGCCGTGGCCCGCCGTGTGGCCGAGGTTGAGGATCGCCCGGCGGCCGAGATCGAACTCGTCCTGGGAGACCACCGCGAGCTTGCACTCGGCGCACCGGCGGATGAGATCGGCCACCTCGGCAGCGGGGCCCGGGAGCGCCGGCCATGCGGCGACCATCTCCATCAGGTCCCCGCCCTCCAGCAGCCCGTACTTCACGACCTCGGCGAATCCGCACGCGAGCTCGCGCGGTGGGAGCGTCGCCAGCACCGCCGGGTCCATCACGACCACCTCGGGCTGGTGCACCGCGCCCACGTAGTTCTTGCCCTCGGGCAGGTCCACACCGGTCTTGCCGCCGAGGGACGAGTCAACCATGGCGAGAAGGGTGGTCGGTACCTGCACCAGCCGCACCCCGCGCTGGTACGAGGCCGCAAGGAACCCCGCGAGGTCCCCGACCACGCCGCCGCCCACGGCCACGACCGCATCGCGGCGGCGGATGCCCGCGCGGGCGGCTGCGCGCGCGAGGCGCTCGAGTTCACCGAGGTTCTTCGAGGCCTCCCCGGCGGGCACCGCCTCCACCGCCACGCGCAGGCCCGCATCGCGGCAGGACGCGGCCACCCTCGCACCGGCATGGGGCACGCCGCCATCCACCACCACGATCACCCCGTCGCCCGCCGCGGCCCCGGCGACCAGCGCCCCGACCCGGTCCAGGGCGCCGACGGCCAGATGAACGGGCACGGGGCGGTCACCGATGACCGCGGTGATCACGGGGCCGGGCGCCGTGGTGCTCATCCGGCCGCGTCCTCATCGGGGCCGCCGTCCGCGATCCACTCGGCGAGCACCCGGGCGAGATCCTCGGGCGCACGCGCGGCGTCCAGGATCACGTCGGCGGCCTCGCGGTACACATGCTCGCGCTCACCCGCCCGCCGGATGAACCGCTCACGGTCCAGCGCGAGTGGCCGGCCCGGCTGCCCGCCCACGCGCTCCCATGCCAGCGCGGGGTCAATGCGCAGCCACGCGACCCACGCGGTGCGGCCCAGGAGGTCGCGGGTGCGCCGGCTGCCCAACGCCCCACCACCCAGCGCGAGCACCCCGGGCTCCGCCCGCAGGTTCTCCCGGATCAGTTCCTCCTCGGTGCGGCGGAACCACAACTCGCCGCGCTGGGCGAAGATCTCGGGGATCGGCTGGCCCGCGTGCGCCTGAACGAGGTCGTCCGCATCGAGGAACTCCACCCCCAGCAACTGCGCGGCCATGCGTCCCACGGTGGTCTTCCCCGCACCCATGTAGCCCGCGAGCGCGACCCAGCGCTCCGTGGCCACGGCTAGCGCGCCAGCACCGCGCGGTAGCGGTCCACCGCGGCGTCGAGTGATGCAATGGAGTCGCCGCCGAACTTGTCGATCAGGGCCTGGGCCAGCACGAAGGCCACCACGGCCTCCCCGATGACAGCAGCGGCCGGCACCGCGCAGATGTCCGAGCGCTCCTTGAACGCCGCCGTGGGCTCCTTGGTGCGCACATCCACCGAGGCGAGCGGGCGGCTGAGCGTGGAGATCGGCTTCATCGCCGCGCGCACCACCAGTGGCGCGCCGTGGGTCATGCCGCCCTCCAGACCACCCGCGCGGTTGGTGCGCCGGTGGTACCCGCGGTCCTCGGACCAGAAGATCTCGTCGTGCGCCTCGCTGCCGCGGATGCGACCGAGTTCAAAGCCCGCCCCGATCTCCACGCCCTTGATGGCCTGGATGCCCAGCATGGCCTGACCGATGCGGCCATCGAGGCGGGTGTCACCACTCACATGCGAGCCGAGCCCCGGGATGGGGTCGAAGACCCACACCTCGAAGATGCCCCCGACGGTGTCGCTGTCCTGGCCGGCCGCCTTGATGGCCGCCCGCATGCGATCGGATGCCCCTGCGTCGAGGGCGCGCACGGGGCTCTCGTCAACGCCGTCGAAGTCCGCGAGCGCGAGGTCGTCGCGTCGCGGGGCCTCCTCGGCCCCGATCTGCACCACGTGGCTGCGTACCTCCATG
>SXQZ01000136.1 GCA_005792725.1 Actinomycetota bacterium | reverse complement strand
GGCCCCCCGCCCCATAGCGGGCCCGCGTCAGGGGCGCGACTGCACGAAGGCGTCCACGACCCCCGGCACCCCGTCGCGGATGCTCCGCCGCACGCGGCCGCCCGTGTCATGCGCCTCGGCCAGCGTGGCCGTACCCAGGGACAGGGTCACATAGGCCACGACGCCGTCACCCGTGCGGACCAGCCGCACCTCATGGGGCGCGCGTCCGCACCCGGCCTGGACCACCGCCCTCACGGCCCGTTCCGTGGCGGCATCATCCGCGAGTTCCTCGGCGTCGTCCGGGCCGGCGAGGGGCTCCACGTGGCAGTGCACGCGCCCGATGCCCGGAACACCCGCCACCACGGCCGCCTCCACCGCCCGCGCCACCGCGTCAGCCGCGCTCAGCGGGATGTCGGCGGGCAGCTTCAGGTGCAGTGACGCTTCCATCCCCGAGTCGAGGTCGAGGATCCGCACGTTGTGGATCTCCCTCACGCGGGGCACCTCGTGGGCGACCGCCAGCACCCGCTCCGCGAGATCCTCGTCCTCACCCTCGCGCCGCTCTACATGCACCACCACGTCGGCGCCGGGGACCGCGGCCTCGATGGCATCCTCCACCTCATCGGCGACGGCGTGTCCGCGCCCCACCGCCTCGCCGGGGGTACCCCGATGACCACGTCGGCGAACGCCCGGCCGGCCGCCGAGCGCATCCGCAGGCGCCGGAGTTCCACCCCCGGCCCCAGACCCTCGACGGCGGCGCGCACCCTGGCCTCGTCGGCGTCGGGCACGCGGTCCATGAGCACATCCACGTTCTCGCGCATCAGCCGGCCCGCCGCCACGAGTACCAGCGCCGACACGAACAGGGCCGCGGCCGCGTCGGCCCACGGCAGCCCCGCGCGCACCAGCAGCAGGCCCACGAGCACCGCTGCGGTGCCCGCGAGGTCGCTCGCGAAGTGAAGTGCGCTGCCCTTCAGCGCCGCGCTCGAGAAGCGCCGGGCCGCGCGGAGGAGCGTGACGGTACGGGCGAGGTCGATGGCCATCACCACCACGGCCACGCCGATGGCCCACCACGCCGCATCCACCACGGCACCCCCCTCGACCAGCCTCTGGATCGCCTCGACGGCGATCCAGAGGCTCACCGCCACCAGCACGGCGCCCTCCGCGAGGGCCGACAGGTGTTCGGCCTTGCCATGCCCGTACGGGTGCGTGCGATCCGCGGGGCGCGCCGCCACCCCGACGGCGAACAGCACGAGAACGGCCGCGACGAGGTCGGTGCCTGAGTGGATCGCCTCCGAGACGAAGGCAAGGCTGCCCGTGGCGATGCCCGTGGCCAGCTTGATGCCGATGAGCACCAGTGCGGCGCCCACCGACACCATCGCCATGCGGCGCGGCGATCCCCCGGGGGGCTGCGCGGGGCTATGCGGGTGCCGGGCTCCCATCCCCATAGATGCTAAACGGGCGGCGCGGTCGCGACAGAACATGCCCTCCGGATGGCGAAATGGCTTGTCCATGGGGAATCGGACGGTTTTGAAGAAGTACCGCGTCCGAGGTCATCTCTAGCCTTACGAACATGCGTTCTCCACATCACGCGAAGCCGCCCACCGGGGCCACCCAACTGACCCTCGTCGGCGCGCCTGAGGCCCCCCCGCCGCACATCGTGCGCACGGGCGCCCGGCGTCGCCCGCGGGCGCGCCTGGGCCGCAACGACCGGATGGCCGAGCGGCTCGACATGGTCGCCATCCAGGCCGAGCGGGACGCCGCCGCCGCGGTCATGGCGCACGACGACGTCACGGCCCGGGAGATGCTGGAGCGGGCGCAGGCGGCCCGCAGGGCGGCATCGCTGCTGCGGGCGGGCCCATCCGGCGTGCGCGACCTGCTCGCCTCCTAGGACGCGCCGCCCTCCGGGGCGGCGGGAATCCACACATACGTGCAGTGCCGGCAGCGGTGGACATCCTCTCCGATGTCCTCGGAGTCGCGCTCGCCGCACGTGGGGCAGCGCGGAGCGACCTCCGCGTCACCCATGCCGGTGTCCACCACGTCTCCCATGACCGCAGTGACGGTAGCGGGATGCGCGGGCAACACACCGTCCGGGTCGTGATGCCCCCGGGCCACGGCGGCCGTCCGCACGCCGTGGGCGCAACCCACCACCCGGGAATGCCCCGGTGCGGCCGCAGGCCGATGCCGGGTACGATCGGGCCCCGGTGAGCGGACGCGCACAGCCCGACGGCGGGTCGAGGACGGGCACGGGACTCTGGGCCGACCTGGCCTTGGCCCCGGCCACGGTCTCATCCACGGTCACCGCCGCCGATGGCGTCGCGGACGTCGCGGCCCTGCTCACGGCCCCCGGGGTACGCCGCGTCATCGTCACCGGAAACGGGGCGCAGTGGCATGTATCGCTGACCCTGTGGCTCACCTGGCTCGGGGTCGCCGACCCGCCCGTTGAGCTGCTGGCGGTGCCCGGCGGAATGGTGGCACGGGGGGCCTTCCCGTGGCGCGCGGGCGACCGCCTGCTCGCGCTGTCAAGTTCCGGGGAGTTCCGCGATGTGATCGAGGCCATCGAGGCCGGCGGGCCGCGGCCGGTCGCCGCCATCACCGCCAATCCCGACTCCACCATCGGGCGGGCGGCAGAGGCCCGGGCCCTGGTACGGGTTGACACCCTGCGCGCGCGCACCCACACACAGGGGTACGCGGGGTCGCTCGCGGCCGGGCTGTGCGTGCTGGCCCGCATGAGCGGCGACCACACCCTGCGGGACGCCGTCCTCGGGGCCGGCGACCGCCTGGCGCACGGTGTCGCCACAGCGGCGGCCCGGCCCCCGGACGCGGGTCCGCGGCCCCACGCCGGGGTCTGCGTGGGGCCCGGTCCGGCGTGGCCCGCGGCGTTGCACGCGGCGCTGT
>SXQZ01000135.1 GCA_005792725.1 Actinomycetota bacterium | reverse complement strand
CCGTGGCTGGTGGCAACCGCCTTCCTCCACTCGGTGATGGTGCAGGAGCGCAGGGGGATGCTGCGCACCTGGAACATGGTCCTCGTGATCCTCACGTTCACGCTGGCGCTCTTCGGGACGTTCCTCACCCGCTCGGGGATCCTCTCGTCCGTGCATGCGTTCGGGGAGAGCACCCTCGGCCCGTATTTCCTGGGCCTGATCATCCTGGTCCTTGTCGGTTCGTTCGCGCTGCTGTTCACGCGCCTTCCGGCGCTGCGCAGCGAGAACTCCCTCGAGAGCTACATCAGCCGCGAGGCGGTCTTCCTGTACAACAACCTGCTCCTCGTGGGGCTGGCCTTCGCGGTGTTCTGGGGCACCATGTTCCCCGTCCTGTCCGAGGCCGTGCGCGGCGACACGATCACGGTGGGGCAGGGATTCTTCAACCAGGTGGCGGCTCCGATCGGCCTCGCCCTGCTGTTCCTCACCGGGGTGGGCCCCCTCATTCCGTGGCGCAAGGCGTCGGCGCGGGAGTTGCGCCGACGCTTCGTGGTTCCGCTCGTGGTGGCCGTCATCGTGGTGATCCCCGCCGTGTACCTGGCCCAGGACGGCGCGCACTGGTGGGCCGCCGCGGCGATCGTGCTCGGGGCGTTCACACTCGCGTGCATCGTGGGCGAGTACGGGCGGGGGATCACGGTGCGCCGTCAGGGCACCGGTGTCTCGTGGCCCGGCGCCGTCCGGCAGCTCTTCACGCGCAACCGCCGCCGGTACGGCGGGTACGTGGTGCACGTCGGCGTGGTCTCAATCATCGTGGCGATCGCGTGCCAGGGGGCCTTCTCGAGTCAGGGGGATCTTGCGCTGCGCACGGGGCAGACCGGCGAGGTGGCCGGCTACGGCTTCACGAATGACGGGGGCACGCGGTCACGGGACGACCACAAGATGAGCGTGGGCGTGACACTCGGGGTATCGGAGGGGGGTGTCCGCTTTGCGACGCTCGAGCCCGGCGTTGACGTGTTCCTCGCCCAGCAGCAGCGGTCGAGCGAGGTGGCGATCGACTCATCGCCGTTCCGCGACGTGTACGTGGTCCTGGTGGGGCTCACCCCGGACGGCCTGGCGCGCATCAGCGTGTTCGTGAACCCGATGATGATGTGGATCTGGATCGGCGGCCTGATCATGGTGATCGGGTCGGTCATCGCCGTGTGGCCATCCCGCCGCCCCCGGGCAGGCGTGGCGCATGCGGGCGCGGGGGCTGACGGCCGGGTGCACGAGTAGCCTCGTGGGGCAATGGCCTACGTCCTGATCGCGCTCCTCAGCGTGTTCCTCGTGGCGCTGGTCGCGTGGCCACTGCTCACGCGGTCCTCGGCGCCCCTTCCCGCGGGATACGCGGACGACCGGCGGGCGGTGGACGAGGAGCTCGGGTGGTCCCTCGACGCGATCCGCGAGATCGAGATGGATCACCGGGCCGGCAGCCTGTCGGATGAGGATTTCGAGGCCCTGGACCGGGACGAGCGCGCGCGGGCGGTTGAGCTGATGCGCCGGCGCGATGCACTGGCCGTGGGGGATGACGGGTGACGCACCGCGGTGATGCACGGGCCCGATG
Source organism: Actinomycetota bacterium (assembly GCA_005792725.1). Classification (GTDB taxonomy): domain Bacteria; phylum Actinomycetota; class Thermoleophilia; order Miltoncostaeales; family Miltoncostaeaceae; genus SYFI01. The sequence goes on along the minus strand of SXQZ01000135.1, from coordinate 6,905 downwards.
GGCAGTCGCGCTGACGGGCGGCCGCGATGCCGTGGCCGCGGGAAACGTCGGCTGATGCGCTGGCGGGGGCTGGCCGTGGCCACTGTGCTGGCGGTAGCCGTGCCCATGATGTCCGGCTGCACCGCGCGGCTATCCCAGTACATCGACATCGCGCCCGACGGCGGCGGCACCCTCTCGCTTGACCTCCGGCTCGACCCTGCGGCCCAGCAGGCCATCGACCTGCCACGTCAGTTGCGCGAGGGCACGTTCGAGCGCTTCCTCGACGTGACGCACGAGCGCTGGCGCGCCCCAGGTGACTCGGGCCTGCCCTTCCTCCAGCGCACCGATCCCGACGGCACGGTGGTGCTGCGCACGGCACGGCGCCTCCGGGCCGGGACGTCGCAACTGGATGACCTCGAGAGCGCGCTTGGGGTGGAGCGGTCGCTCGCGCCCATCCTCGCCGCCACCGGCAGGTACTGGGCGGCTCCGGATCCCGGGGGCGGCGGGAGCGCACCCACCGCCACCGCGCCACGGACCGGCACTGCCCCCGGAGGGGAGGCCCCGGCCGGCATCACGGGCCTGCCCACCCGGGTCCCCCTGCAGTCACTGCTGGCGGGTGAGTTCGCGGCGGCCAGCCGCGACCAGGGACGCTCGTACTACGCGACCTTCTCGATCGGCTCGCGCGGCGGGGTGGGTGACGTGCTCGACCCGCCGTGCAACGCCGGGAGCCGGCGGATCGGTTTCACGGCCGCCGACCTCGCCTTGCAACAGGGGCTCACCTTCGCGTACACGTGGGCCATGCCGACCCCGATCGCCCTGCACTCGACGGGGGCGCATATCGCGGGTGACGGCTACGTGGCATCGTGGTCCATGCCGTACGGATCGTGCGGGCGCATGGAGATGTCCTCGGCCGGGGCCGAGGATGGGCGCGTGGTGAATGGCATCATCCTCGGGGGCGCGGTCCTGTTCCTGTGCCTGGTGTTCGCGTTACGCGTTGTGGGGCGACGACGCCGCGGCAGGCGCGCGGGGGACACCGCCGATGAGGCATGAGTCCCTGCACACGCGGGGAATCGTGGCGATTCCCCGCGTTCTTGCGCCGTATGCAACGCTTCCCCATCTGTCATGCGGAAACGGGGCGTAATGTCCCGTGTAACCTCCCAAAAGCGTAAATCCGGGGGAACGCTCGGGCTTGACTCCGCCGGGGCCACGGGTAGGGTCGCCCTCGGCCAATGACCTCCGAGGGGGACGCCGCCCGGCTTCGCGCCGGGATCCGGGCGTGACCTACAGCCACGGAACGTCCCCGCATCGCGGGGACCGGGGCGGAAAGGGAATCAGGATCAGCGACCGCATCCGCACTGCTGCGCGCGATTCGCGCCGCCCTCTCCGGAAGGCAGCGGGACTCGTCGCCTTGATGTCCCTCGGCCTGACGGCCCCCGCGCTGGTGGCATCGCCGATGCCGGAGCAGCTGCCCGGGACCGCGGTGGGGGCTGCGCCTGAGGGATCGGGCCTTCCGGCCCAGGTGCCGGTGAGCCCGGCAACGCCTGCGGCGCCGGCCACGGACGGCCTTCGCTTCGGGGCGTCGGGCGCGGACGTCAAGGCGCTCCAGCGCAAGCTGCGGGTCCGCGGCGTCAAGGTGCAGGTCAACGGCACCTATGGGGTGAGGACCCGTGCCGGCGTGCGCATCCTGCAGCGGAAGATGCACCTGAAGGCGACGGGCATCGCCGACGCGGCCCTCCTGAAGCGCCTGGGCATCAAGATCCGCGCGGTCGCGAGCGCACCCGGTGCCCCGGCCGCTCCGGTCGTGCCGGCGGGGCCCCGGTACCTCAAGGTGTTCCCGGTCGTGGGTGAGCATCACTACTCGGACGACTTCGGTGACCCCCGCGGGCAGGGGGCACATCAGGGCAACGACATCATGGGCTCGATGGGCCTGCCGCTCGTCGCCTGCGTCGACGGCACGATCTCGCGCCTCACGCGTACCGAGACCGGGCTGGGCGGCATCTGGATCTGGCTCGTGGATGCCCGGGGGAACGAGTACTACTACGCCCACATGGAGGCCATTGCCCCCGGACTGACGGCCGGTTCCAAGGTGACCGCCGGACAGGCCCTCGGCACCATGGGCATGTCGGGCGACGCCCGTGGAACCGCGCCGCACCTGCACTTCGAGATCCGCCCGAACGGCGGGGGTTCCATCAACCCCTTCACCGATCTCCGGGCCGTCGACCCCGCGAAGTAGCGCAGTTGTAACGGGAGGGCGGCGGATCCCGTAGGAGTGCGTGCCCGTCCGTCGAATGCGCATCCCCGTGACGCGGATTCCCATGCGCAGCGCATCCATGGCCGCCCTTGCGCTGGTGGGCATCCTGCTGGTGCCCGTGGCCGCCGGGGCCCCGGGAATCGTCGACCGCAAGGACGCCGTCGACCGGCGCCTGTTCGACGCGGAGAAGCGCCTGCGCGCCGCCATGGACCGCCATTCGGTGCTCACGTCGGACATCGCTGTCATCGATCGCCGGCTGCGCGCGGTGGATGGACGCCTGGCGCCGCTCGCTGCACGCCGCGCCGCTGCGGTCCGGGAGCACCGGATGGCAGCCGGAACGCTGGCCCAGGTGAACCGCGACCTCGCATTCCAGCGTCGCCAGTTGCGCGTCGCCACGGGGCGTCTCACACTGCAGCGGCAGGCACTCGGCGAGCGGCTGCGTGAGATCTATCGCACGCAGGATGACGACCCCCTCCTCGGGCTGCTCCGCGGCGGGAGCCTCTCCGAACTGGCGGGGGCCACGACCGGCATCGAGCGCGCCACCGACCGTGACCGCGAGATGATCGCGTCGGTCGCGCGCTACCGGAACCTCGTACGCGATGCCTCGGCGCGCATCACGGTGCTGCGGCAGCGGGCCGCGGCGGCGGAGGCGCGCGCGGCCGAGCGGGCGTCCGGAGCCCGGGCCGCTGCGCATGATCTCGATGCGGAGCAACGCGTGCTCCGGCGCACCCGCCGGGTGCGGACCCGGATGCTCGCGACCATCCGCGTGGACCGCGGCCACATCGAGGACGACACCACGGCCCTGCGGGAGCAGTCGTTCGCCCTGGCACGGCGCATCGCCGGGATCCAGGGCGTGCCGTACGCCGAGCCGTCCGACACCACGCCGTCCTCCGCGGGGCTCACCTGGCCCACATCCGGGGAGATCACGTCGGGCTTCGGTCCCCGGTGGGGCCGGATGCATCAGGGCCTCGACATCGCCGCGCCGACCGGGCGGCCCATCACCGCGGCGCGGTCGGGAACGGTGATCGTGGCGGCCGGGTCCGGCGGATACGGCCAGCTCGTGGTCATCGACCACGGCGGCGGCCTGTCCACCGCCTACGCCCACCAGAGCCGGATCGCGGTGAACGTCGGCGACCCGGTGACCCAGGGCGGGGTGGTGGGCTACGTCGGCAGCACGGGGCACTCGACGGGTCCGCACCTGCACTTCGAGGTCCGGGAGAACGGCGCGGCGCGCGACCCGCTGCCCTACCTGTAGCCACCCCCGACCCCCGCCCGCTCGCGGCCCCCGGCGGGCCGCCCGCGGGACGAGCCGTTACCGGTGACGCTGACCGTGGGACGCGGTCACCGTGCGCGACGCCGGTCTAGACTCCGGGGCCGTTCACGCCCGCTAGGCCAAGGAATCCGCGCGTTGTCCCAGATGCCGCCCGCCCCGAAGACCGCCCAGTACCTCGCCGAGCCCCATGAGGTGCACCGTGTCGTGCTCCTGTACTCGGGGGGGCTCGACACCTCGGTGATGCTGAAGTGGATCCAGGATGAGTACGACGCCGAGGTCGTGGCGCTCTGCGTAAACCTGGGGCAGCCGGAGGACGACTTCACGGAGATCCTCGACAAGGCGATTGACCTGGGCGCCGTGGAGAGCCTGGTCATCGATGCCCGCGAGGAGTTTGCCCGCGACTACGTGGCGCCCGCCATCAAGGCGAATGCCCGGTATCAGGGCGGGTACCCGCTGTTCACCTCACTCGGGCGGCCGCTCATCGCGAAACTGGCCGTGCAGGAGGCCCGCCGCCATGGTTGCGACACCATCGCGCATGGGTGCACGGGCAAGGGCAACGACCAGGTGCGCATCGAGGCCACCATCGCCACGCTCGCCCCCGAGCTCAAGGTCATCGCGCCGGTACGCGAATGGCAGATGGGCCGTGACGAGGAGATCGCCTACGCGCACGAGCACGGCATCCCCGTGTCATCCAGCGTGGAGCGCCCCTACTCGATTGACGACAACCTCTGGGGCCGTTCGAGCGAGGGCGGGGTCATCGAGGACCTCACCAAGCCGGTGCCGGACGATGTGTTCCAGCTCGTCACGCCGCCGACCCAGGCACCCGACGCCCCCGAGGACGTCGTTCTCGCCTTCCGTGAGGGGCTGCCCGTCAGCCTCAACGGGGTGGAGATGCCGCTGCACGAGATCATCCCGGCGGTCGCGGAGCACGCATGCCGCAATGGGGTTGGGATTCTCGACCACATCGAGGACCGCGTGGTGGGCCTGAAGGTGCGCGACGTCTACGAGGTCCCGGCGGCCACGGTGATCCTCGAGGCCCATCGGGAGCTCGAGAAGCTCGTGTGCACCGGCCGCGAGAACGCACTGAAGCCGAACCTCGATGCGGCGTGGGCGCAGCTGGTCTATGAGGGCCTGTGGTACGAGCCCCTCCTGCGCGATCTCAACGCCTTCATGGACCACGTGAACCGCAAGGTCGAAGGCACGGTCACGGTGCGGCTGTACAAGGGCTCCGCCACGGTCGTCACCCGTGACTCGCCCCTGGCGCTCTACGACCGCACCCTCGCGACCTTTGACGCCGACCCCAGCTTCTCGCAGAACGCGAGCCCCGGCTTTATCGAGCTCTTCAGCCTGCAGAGCCGGATGGCGCACCAGATCGCCGAAGCCCGCGATCGGGGCTAGCCCCGGGGCGGGGCGGCGGAACGGTACGGGCCGGGCCATGGGGTTCCGGGGTCAGGAGCCGGGGCGTCGGGTCGGCGCGGTAGGTTTCGCCGGGTGAGCGCCGCTACGCCCTTCGTCCACCTGCACGTCCACTCCGACTACTCGATCCTCGACGGCGCGTGCAAGATCCCGCGGCTGCTCGACCGGGTGGAGGAGCTCGGCCAGAGCGCCGTTGCCCTCACCGACCATGGGGTGATGAGCGGTGCGGTGGAGCTGTACCGCGAGGCGCGCCGACGGGGAATCACGCCCATCGTCGGCCTCGAGGCGTACGTGGTCCCCGACCACCGCGAGCGCCCCGGGCGGGAGCGGCGCAATCACCTCACCCTGCTCGCCGAGAGCACCGAGGGCTACTACAACCTCATCCGCCTGTGCTCCGCGGGCTACCTCGACGGCTACCACCGGCGTCCCCGCATCGACCATGAGTTGATGAGCCGCCATGCCGACGGGATCATCGTGCTCTCCGGGTGCCTGTCCGGGACCATCTGCTCCCGCCTGGCGGACGACGACCTCACCGGGGCCCGCCAGGAGCTGGACACCCTGTGTCAGGTCTTCGGGGAGGACGATGTCTACCTCGAGCTCCAGGACTCGGGGATCGCATCGCAGAAGCGCATCAACCAGCATCTGGCAACCCTCGCGAAGGAGACCGGCCGCACACTCGTCGCCACCGGCGACGTGCACTACGTCTGCCACGGGGACGCCGAGAGCCATGACGCCCTGCTCGCCATCCAGACGCGGGACGTGCTGTCGAACCCCGACCGCTTCAAGTTCGACACGCAGGAGTTCTTCCTGAAGTCGGCCGACGAGATGCTGCAGGCGCTTCCCGACTTCCCGGACTCCCTCCCGGCCACCGTGGAGGTTGCGGAGCGCTGCCGCGGCCTTGACCTGCCGCTCGGCGACATCAAGTTGCCGGTGTTCCCGGTCCCCACCGGGGAGAGCGATGACGTCTACCTCGAGCGCCTGTGCCGCGAAGGGCTCGATCGCCGCTACGGCGCGGGTGCATGGCCGGCCGAGGCCGAGGAGCGCCTGCGCTTCGAGGTCGACACGATCACCGAGATGGGGTTCTCCTCGTACTTCCTCATCGTGTGGGACTACATCCGGTGGTCGCGCGACAACGGGGTGGCCGTCGGCCCGGGCCGCGGATCGGCGGCCGGCTCGCTGGTGGCCTTCTCGCTGCGCATCACCGACCTCGACCCGCTGGAGCACGGGCTGCTGTTCGAGCGCTTCCTCAACCCCGGGCGCAAGTCGATGCCCGACATCGACACGGACTTCTCGGTGGGCGGGCGCGACCGCGTGGTGGCCTACGTCACCGAGAAGTACGGGACCACGGCCGTGGCGCGCATCGGCACCTTCGGCAAGCTCCTGGCGCGTGCCGTGGTGCGCGACTCCGGCCGCGTGCTCGGGTTTCCGTACGGCCAGGTGGACCGCATCGCGAAGCTCGTGCCCGAGCGTCTGGGCATCCGGCTCGAGGAGGCGGTGGCACCCGGCTCGGAACTCGCGGCGGCCATGGAGGCTGACGAGGGGGCCCGGCGCATCATCGAGGTGGCCCGCCCCCTCGAGGGGCTGGTGCGCAATGAGGGGGTGCACGCGGCCGGCGTCGTCATCGCCCCGGGGGCGGTCACCGACTACCTGCCCGTGCGGGTGGACGACCAGGGGGCCGTGGTCACCCAGGTTCCCGACCACGACGTCGAGGCGCTCGGCCTGCTGAAGATGGACTTCCTCGGGCTCCGCAACCTCGACATCATCCAGGACGCCGTGCGCCTGATACGGGCCACCACGGGCAACGACCTCGACATCGAGGCCATCCCCATGGACGACGGGCCCACCTACCGCATGCTCGCGCGCGGCGACGCCCTCGGGGTGTTCCAGTTCGAGTCGTCCGGGATGCGCGACGCCCTGCGCGAAGTGCGCCCCACGGAGTTCGCCGACCTCGTGGCGCTGGTGGCGCTCTACCGCCCCGGCCCCATG
>SXQZ01000134.1 GCA_005792725.1 Actinomycetota bacterium | reverse complement strand
GGGCAATGTGGTGGAGCCCTGGGCGGTCATCGACCATGCCGGTGCCGATGCGTTCCGGTGGTACCTGTTCACCGCGCAGAGCCCGTGGGAGTCCTTCCGGTTCAGCCTCGATGGGGTGGACGAGACCCGCCGCCGCTTCCTGTTTACGCTGTGGAACACCTACGCATTCCTGGTCACCTACGCGGCGCTGCCGGACGGCTGGTCGCCCGGTGATCCGGCTCCGGCCCCGGCCGCGCGGACGGCGATGGATCGCTGGGTGCTGTCGCGGCTTGAGGCCACGGTCGGGGCGGTCACTGACGGCCTTGCCGGGTACGACCCCACGAGCGCCGGCCGGGCTCTCGAGGGGTTCGTGGACGACCTCTCCAACTGGTACGTGCGCACGGGGCGCCGGCGGTTCTGGCGCAGCGATGACGCCATCGACCGCGCCGCGGCGTTCGCGACGCTGCATGAGTGCCTCACGACCACCGCGCTCCTGCTGGCGCCGTTCTGCCCATTCGTCGCCGACGAGATGTGGGGCAACCTCGTGGTCGCACACGACCCCGGCGCCTCCGGGAGCGTGCACCTGTCCGACTGGCCGGCGACGGGTGGCCACCGCGACCGAGACCTCGAGCAGGCCATGACCGCGGCGATGGAGGCCACTAGCCTCGGTCGATCGGCACGCAAGGACGCCAAACTGAAGGTGCGCCAGCCACTGCAGGAGGCCGTCGTCGCGTGCCCCCCCGCGACGGCGCGAATGCTCGAGGGGCTCTCCGGCATCGTGGCGGAGGAACTCAACGTGCGTGCGGTGCGCTTCATCACCGATGCCGGCGGGCTGGTCGAGGTGAGTCTCAAGCCCAATTACCGCACGCTCGGGCCACGCATGGGGGCGGCGATGCCGGCCATGGCCGCGGCGGTCGCGGGCCTCGACCCCACGGCGACGGTGCACGCGCTCGACGCGGGGGAATCGGTGAGCGTCATCGTCGCCGGCCAGGAGGAGGTGCTCCACGACGAGGACCTGCTGCGGGAGGTGCGCCCGTCGGAGGGCTATGCCGTGGCCGGCGGCGGGGCGCTGGCCGTGGGCCTGGCCACGGCCATCACGCCGGAACTCGAGATGGAGGGCCTGGCCCGCGACCTCGTGCGCGCAGTCCAGGCGGCCCGGCGGACCGCCGACCTCCGGGTGGAGGACCGCATCGTCCTGCATCTCGATGGCTCCGGGCGCATCCGTGAGGCCATTGATGCCCACCGCGGGTGGATCGCGCGCGAGGTGCTGGCCACGGATCTCACGGTCGGCCACGGGATGCCGTTCGCCCCGCTGCACCGGGAGGACGGGGAGATCGACGCCGAGCCGGTTGCAATCGCGTTGGCGCGCGCAGGAGAATCCCGGCCTGATGAGGGTTGACCCATGAGCGCACGTGCGCTCCCGGCACGCACCCCGCCGGCCGTGCACCCCTGGGCCGCGCGCTTCGCGCAGGCCGTCACGGGCCTGCTGTGCCTCGAGGCCGTGCTCTTCCAGACGCCCCCCGTGGTCATCGTCGCCGCCGTCCTCATCGCGCTGGCGCTCATCGGTCCGCGCTGGTCGCCGGTGGCCTACCTGTTTGCGCTGCTGCCGGTGCGCCCCGCGGAGCTCGAGCCGGCGAAGCCCGTGCGCTTCGCCCAGTGGATCGCCGTGGCCATGCTGGCCGCCGCGATCGTCCTGCTCTACGCGGGAGCCCCGATCGCGGGCTGGATCGTCGCGGGCGTGGTCGCCGCGGTCGCGTTGTTCTCTGCCATCAGCGGTATCTGCATCGGTTGCATCGCGTGGAAGCAGATCGCCCGGCGCGCGGGTTCGGCCCACGATCTGAAGGTCGCCTTCGGTCTGCAGGGCGAGGGTCCCTGGCTGCTGGTGGTCACCGCCCCCAACTGCCCCCGCTGCGGCCCTGCGAAGCAGGCCATCCATGCCGCTGCCGACACCGACGCGGTGGTGGATGTGGATCTCGCCGAGCACCCCGAGGCGGGCGCCCTGCCCATCTGGAGCGTCCCCGCCGGCGTCATCATCACGCCGTCGGGGCAGGTGGGTCTGGTGAAGGCGGGCCGCATCGGGGCCGACGAGGTGCGGGCGCTGGTCTCCGCACTGGGATAGCGTCGCGGCGAGGAACGATCAGGAGGCCCGAAATGATTCCCCTTCGATTCGGTCTGGCCGCCGGTGCAGCCCTGCTCGCGGCGGGCGCCGTGGCCGCATCCCCCGCCACCGGTGCGCCGTCCGCTCCTGCCACGCTCAAGAACATCAACGCCACGGCGAACGTGCTCAGCCGACGGTTCATGGACGCCCTCGGTCCGGGTGCGAAGGCCGAAGCCAGGCTCCGCGCCTTCGTATCGCCGGCGTTCATCATCCAACGCAATGACGGCACGCGCAGCGGGTGGCCGGCCTACCTGACGACGCACCCCATCATCACGGACTACGCCTTCACGATCGCCCGCGCGCAGTACCGCGCCCCGGTGATGACGGTGGTGGTGGCCATCTCCCGCACAACCCAGTTGGTGAACGGCCAGCCCGTGGTGTCTGCCCCCGCGGCGAACCTCGCGAGTTACGTGTGGACCCCCCGGGGCTGGCAGATCACCGCGTACGCGAGCTTCGACGCCGTCCCCACCTGACCGGGGCACCCGCCCGGCAACGCCCCGCCGCCACCCCGGGAAACGCCGGTGCCAGGTACTCAACCACCCCCCGGTGCCAACTCCGTCACGGGGACGGCCTGCGGGTCAGCCGGCCTTCTCCCGGATCCGGATGGACAGATCGACGTCGCCCTTCACCCGGCGCCAGCACTCGTAGGGGTCGACGCCCGCCTTCGCGCAGATCTCCTCGAGGCGGTTGAGCATGCGTACGTCGGGCAGCAGCATGCCCACCACCTCGCCATCGGCGACCGTGAGCTCAACGCCCTCCTCACCGTCCACGGGGCGCAGGACCATCTTCGCGAACGGCTGCACGGTGCGAAGGCTGAAGTACATCGGTGGCAACGGCCGGTCGGTCATGGGGTCTCCGGGTTGATGGTCGGGTGATCGCCGACGTGAAGGCTAGGGCCTGGCACGGGGATGGTGGCGGACGACCGCGACGTGCCCGGCACCGGGGGTGCGTCAGCGGGGGGGAAGGTGTGGGGACAGGGCGTCGTGCACCTTCCGCTTCGATGGGGCCCCCGTGAGGCGGTGCACCTCGACGCCGTCGCGGAACAGGATAAGCGTGGGCAGGGACAGCACGGCGTGCCGGGCCGCCGCCGCGGGATGGGCCTCCACGTCGAGGGCACGCACGCGCAGGGCCGGGCGCTCCGCAGCGAGGGCCTCGACGATGGGGGACACCGTCTCGCACGGGCGGCACCATGGCGCCCAGAAGTCCACGAGGACGTCGCCGCCCACGCCGATGACGTCGGCATCGAAGTCGGCATCGGTCAGCGCGTGGACTCCGGGCGCGTGGATCAGAAGTGGATCTCCACCGGCATGCCGACGGTGACCTGGTCGTAGAGCTCCTCGACGTCGGAGATGTGCATGCGCAGGCAGCCGTGACTCGCGGCGGATCCGATGGACCAGTCGGCGTAGGTACCGTGGATGCCCACCGCCGGGGCCGATGTACCGATCCAGCGGGTGCCCAGCGGGTTGCCGGGGCCGGGAGGGATGGACCCGAGGCCCTTGGCCCACGGCGAATCCGGCGGGAACCAGGAGGGGTTCGTCTCCTTGTTGACGACCTTGTAACTGCCGGTGGGTGTGGGGTACGCCGGTTGCCCGATGGCCACCCGGTAGGTCTTGACGACCTTCCCGTTACGTTCGAGCGTGAGGGTGGTCGCGGACAGGTCCACGGTGATGCGTCCGACCAGCGCCCGCAGGGTGCGTGCGTCCACCTTGCCGTTCGCCGTGAGCTTGTGCTTGCGCTGGTACTTCTTCACCGCCGTGACCGTCTTGGCGTCGTACGTGCCGGTGGCACCGCCCTTCCATGCCCCGGCGCGACCGAGCGTCTCCTGCAGCTGGGTCACATCACCGCCGATGGCGCCCGTCATCAGTTGCGCCGCACCGAACTCGGACGAGGTGTCCACGAACGAGGTGAACTGCCGCCGGGCCACGTTCCCGCCCGGGTCACGCACCCATACGACGACCTCGTTCTGGCCCTCGGCCAGCCTTCCGGGCGCCAGCGCGAAGCGGCGGCCCGAGAGCGTGAGGGTCGGCCCGCCCTTCGCCGGCACCTTCACCGCGGAGGTGGCCGTCCGGCCACCCACGGCGTCGGCGCCCTTCAGCACCGGGATCTGCGCGCCGTTGAGCCTGGCCCCGAATAGGAGGTCCTTCGGGCGGTCGCCGCCCACGCGTCCGTAGATGACGGGGGACGGGGTCGTGGTGAGGGTGACCAGCTTGTCCGTGCCGCCCAGGCTGAGCGTAGGCGGGTGGGTGTCCACGATGATGCGCCGCTGCTTCGCGGTCGTGTTCCCGGCGGGGTCGGTGGACACGAACCTCACGGCGGTCGGTCCTTCGGGCAGCCGCCCCTGCGTCGCCCACGACCCGGTTGCCGGGTCGGCCCCCACCGCTGCCGCGCCCCCCTCCCACGTCGCCTGCACGACGCTCGCGGGCTGGGTCGTGCCCGCGAAGCGGACCTCGTGCGTGGTGGCGCCATTGCCCACCGGCACGGTCACCGTGAGCGCGGGCGCCTTCGTGTCGACCGTGAACGTCCACTCAGCGGCGGCACCCCGGGAGAACAGGTTGCCGGCGCGGTATGAGACGGCCATCGTGTGAGGGCCATCCTTCAGGTTGGGCGCGTTCACCACGATGCCGTCGCCCGCCCCGCCGATCCGGTCCGTGACATCGGTCCCGTCGATGGTGACCATCAGGTCGGCCATGGGACCCGCGGTCGTCCCCACCACGATCGGGCGCTTCGCCGGGCTGATCGTGCCCCCCGCCGTCGGCTGCAGCGGGTCCACCCCCGGGCGCGTGGTCCATTCGACGACGAGGAATGCGGCGAGCAGGCCGATCGCGATGATCCCGGTGGTGATGATCGCGATGAACCCGCTACGTGTTCCGAGTACCCGCATAGCTCCCGATGGCTATCTGACGATGGCGCACGCTATCAGCCCTCCGGTGGGCCGAATCCGCCTGCGGGGCGCCATCGGGCGGTGCGAGGTTCCGGGGGAACCGGTGCCCGTTCCCCGGCCTCAGCGGGCGAGTTCCGCGAGGAGCGCCGCTACCCCCACGGGGCCATCCAGCACCGTATCGGCGGCATCGCGCACCGTGGGGTCCACCTCGGGTCCGTCGGCCAGCACGCAGTATGCGGCGTCCAGATGACCCGCAGCCCGCATGGCCCGCAGCACGCGCCATGCATCGGCATCGGTGTGATCGTCTCCCACGTACAGCACCCGTCGGGCCCCGGCCGCGGTGACCAGCGTGCGCAGAGCGGTGCCCTTGTCCACGTCCACGTCGGGGAGCAGTTCGAGGATCATCTTGCCGTTACGTATGCGCACTCCGGCGGCGAGGGCGGCAGGCCCGACCTCGGCCCGCAGCCACTCGCCCGCCGCCCCGGGGTCGGGGGCCTGCCGGTAGTGCAGGCTCACCGATGCCCCCTTGTCCTCCAGCCAGACGCCGTGCGCGGTGAGCACCCGCGGCTCGAGCCCCGCCACGAAGCCGCGCAGCACCGCGATCGCGTCCGTGGCCGCGGGCACTATGCGAGGGCCATGACCGGCCTCCGCCACCTCCAGGCCGTGGTTGCCCCCCCGGGCGAGCCCGGGCACGGGCACGAGGCGATCCACGTCGGTGATCGCACGGCCGCTGATGACCCCTACCAGCCGGTAGCGGCCGAGGAGCCCGGTCAGCAGGTCGAGAACCCGGTCCGGTACGCGTGCATCATCCGCGTGCGCGACGATGGGTGCGAGCACGCCGTCGATGTCGAAGACCAGGGCCGAATCGCCGGGATGGTCCCGCAGGTCGCTTGTGAGGTCTCTCACGCAGATCCACGGTAACACCACCCGCCTCATCCTCATCGCCGCCGCCGCGGGCCTCTTCTCGGCCGTCGCCGGCGTCGGGGGCGGGGTCGTCATCGTGCCGCTGCTCATGGCGCTCCTCGGGGTGGACGCCCGGGTGGCTACCGCCACCTCGCTTGCCGCCATCGCCGCCATCGCCATCTGGGGCGTGGCCGCCTATGGGGTGCTGGGCGATGTGAACTGGGTCTACGCGGCGCTGGTCGGCGTGCCCGCGCTCGTTGGCGTCACGGCCGGCGTGCGGCTGCGGCAGCACCTCTCCCCGGTTCACATCGCACGGGTCTTTGCGGGTGTCCTGGTGGTTGCGGCCGTGCTGCTCCTGGTGCTCCGGTGACGGGCTACCTGCTCGCCATCCTCATGGGGGTGCTCGGCGGGTTCATCGCCGCGCTCGCCGGAGTGGGTGGCGGCGTGATCTTCGTCCCCGCCCTCGCGCTGGTCCTCGGTCTCTCGCAGGCCTCGGCCGAGGCCACATCCCTGCTGGCCATCGTGCCCGTGGCCCTCCTGGGCACGTGGCAGCAGCGCCACACGGGCGAGGTACGCGTGCGCATGGCCCTGATCATCGGTATCGCGGCGGCCCTCCCGGCGGTGGGCGGGGCGTTCGCAGGCCACTACCTGCCCGAGACCGCCTTGCGCATCGTGTTCGCGATCCTCATCCTCGCCATCGCCGTGCGCGTCTGGATGACCGCCGGCCGCAGGGCGTGAGGGGTGATGTCACGCCCGACCGGGGTGTAGCGTTACACGCGCGACCCTCCGGATCACCGACGAGAGACACCACGGCAGCGCTTCGATGACAACCACGCACACAGACGCACCCGCCCCTCCGGCCCGGAGGCCCCGGGGCCGGCCCAGGGATCCCCGGGTCGAGGGGGCCGTCGTCGGGGCTACCCGGGACCTGCTGCTCGAGCACGGGTTCGGCCATCTCTCGATCGCGGGCGTGGCCGAGGCCGCCGGGGTGGGCAAGGGCACCATCTACCTGCGGTGGCCCGACAAGGAGTCACTCGTCGTGGCCGCCCTCGCCGAGGTGTGGGGGCCGGTCACCGACCCCGACACCGGAACGCTCGAGGGCGATCTGGGGTCCATCATGCGCACCGTGAGGTCGCACTTCAACGGTATCTCCGGTCGGCTGCTCGCTGCCGTCGTCGGCGAGATGCCCCGGCACCGGACCCTGCAGCGGCTCTGGGCGGACCACGTCATCGATCCGTGGCTCGCGGTCATGGCCGAGGTCTTCCGCCGTGCTGTTGAGCGGGGGGAGATGCGTGCGGGCATCGATCCCGATATTGCCACCGACGCCCTCCTCGGCCCGGTGCTGGGCATCACAGTGGTGCGGGGGCAGAGGGTCACCCCGCAGCAGGGCGACGTCTTCCTCGGCATCTTCCTCGGCGGTGTGGCCCGCCGGTAGCCCGTGGGGTGCGGGTGGTGCCGGCTACGGGATCATCAGCGCACGCGCGGCGTCGGCGCACAGGTCGAGCATGGGCTGCGCGCCGACGGCCAGCCCCACCACGGCCACGGCCCCGGCGATGGCCACCGCGGCCACGGCCGGCGGCACCGTCACGCGGTGTTCGCGTGGCCGCTCCGTGGGTGCGGGCGACCACATGACGATGACCACGCGCAGGTAGTACACCACGCTCACCACGCTCGCGATGGCGGCGACGATGGCCAGCCAGGACATGCCGGCATCCACTGCCGATCCGAAGAGCAGGAACTTGCCCACGAATCCGGCGAATGGCGGGAAGCCCGCCAGCGACACCATCGCGACGGTCATCACCACGCCCGCCCAGGGCCGGGCCCGGCCATACCCGGCGAACGCGGTCAGCCGGTTGCCGTCCTCCACCTCGCGCTCGCGCAGGATGACGATGGCGAAGGCGGCCAGGGTCATCGCCACGTATGCGAACAGGTAGTAGATGAGTGACTCGGCGCCCGCCAGGGTTCCCACGGCCACCCCCATCAGCAGGTATCCCCCCTGCGCGATGCCCGACCACGCGAGCATCCGCTTGAGGTCGTCCTGAAGGAGGGCCCCGACATTGCCGACGACCATGGTGATCACGGCGAGGGCGCCGATGAGCGCCCGCCAGTCGCCCGCGGCCTGATGGGTCGCGCCGGTGAACACCAGCAGGAAGGCCCCCATGGCCGCGGTCTTCGTACCGGTGCCCATGAACGCGGTCACCGGCGTGGGCGCGCCCTGATACACGTC
>SXQZ01000012.1 GCA_005792725.1 Actinomycetota bacterium | reverse complement strand
CTGCGCGTCGTTGAAGTACGCGGGCACGGTGATCACCGCGCCGTCAACCTCCTCGCCCAGGAACGCCTCGGCGTCCTGCTTGAGCTTCTGGAGGATCATCGCGCTGATCTCCTGCGGCGACCACTCCTTGTCGCCGGCCTTCACGCGCACGTCGCCACCCGGGCCGGGGACCACCCCGTACGGGACGATGGTCATCTCCTCGGAGACCTCGCCCTCGTCGCGCCCCATGAAGCGCTTCACGCTGAACACGGTGTTCTGCGGGTTGGTCACGGCCTGCCGGCGCGCCACCGCACCGACGAGGCGCTCGCCCTGGGACGTGAACGCAACGACCGAGGGGGTCGTGCGACCGCCCTCCGCGTTGGGGATGACCTCGGGCTCCCCGCCCGTGAGCACGGCCATTGCCGAGTTGGTGGTCCCGAGATCGATGCCGATCGTCTTACCCATGAAGAAAACGTCCTCCTGCGATCAAGTGGTTCGAATACCCGTGGTATCCAACAACATGAGTCGTCCCGTATCAAGTCATCTGCGTTAGGAATATGTAATCCCCCGGACCCTCCCCAGACCCCGGGGAACCGCCAGGATTCCGGCGGGTTCCAGTGCCCGGAGCGCCGGTGTCCACGGTCCCGTTGATCCCGGGAACCGTCAGGATTCCGGCGGGTTCCGGTGCCCACGCGCGGGTGCTTTACGCGGACTGGGACCCGGGAACCGCCAGGATTCCGGCGGGTTCCGGTGCCAGACCCCTCACCAAGGGGGCGCCGCGCCCTTGGTGAGGGGTCTGGCACCGGGGTTCGGGGCAGGTCGGCCCCGGAACGGAAAGGGCCCGCGGTTGCGGGCCCTTTCGTGGACGTACCGCGCCCCGGGTACGGGGCGGCGTGGTCGCGTGCGCTACAGGAGCCCGGCCGGCGGGCCGTCCGGTTCGCGATCACGACCGGCACCGGACCGCTGGAGCAGCGCCCACCCCGCGGGGAGAAGCGCGGCGGCGATGGCGAGCTTGATGAGGTCGCCGAGGATGAACGGCTGCACCCCGAACTCGTACGCCTGACCCCACCCGAAGGCCACGCCGTCCCCGGCGGGCGACCAGTTGGCCAGCCATGGCACGCCGATGGCGTAGATGATGACGTTGCCCAGAAGCAGGACACCGATCATGGGCACCACCCGGCGATCGGCGCCGCGCTCGCAGAGCCACCCCACCAGGGCGGCGGCGAGGATGAACCCGATGATGTAGCCGCCGGTGGCGCCCGTGATGATGTCCCACCCACCGGACTGGTCACTGAAGACGGGGGCGCCCAGGGCGCCGATGGCGAAGTAGACCGCGAGGGCCAGCGCACCGCGCAGGGCCCCGAGGATGCCACCGACCAGCAGCACGGCCAGGGTCTGGCCTGTGAACGGCACCGGATGCCAGGGGATCGAGACCTGGGCGAGCAGCGAGACGAGGCCCGTGCCGGCGAGGACGAGGATGATGTCGCGGACGAGCGTGCCGGAGCGGCCCTGCCCGCGGGGGACGACCCGATCCACGATCGTCCCGTAGCGCACTGCATGCATTCGGTGGAACTCCTTCGGCCAGGTGAGATGTCACGGCCATGTTACCCACGGCGTGACACGCCGGGTCCGGGGTCCGCGTGTCATACACTGACCCCATGGCAACGGAGTCTCCAAGCGGCATCAGCGGGGGCATTGACCAGCTCCGCACCGGACTGATCGAGGTCGCGAGCGTGATCGTCGGCCAGGTCGAGCGGGCCGTGGACGCCTGGGAGGCCCAGGACCATGCCGAGGCCGCCCAGGTCGTCGGCGGCGATGACGAGGTGGACTCCCGCTGCAAGGACCTCGAACGCCTCGCGTTCGACCTCGTGCTGCTGCAGGCCCCCAAGGCCCACGACCTGCGCCTCATCCATACGGGGCTGATCGTGACGGTCGCCCTCGAGCGGGTCGGCGACCTCGCCGTCGCCATCGCCCGCCGCGTGGAGGCCATGGAGCCGTCCCGGCCCATTCCCGAGGTTGATGCGCTGCTCAAGCGCATGGAGCCCCGGGCCATCAGCGCGCTGTCGCAGTCCGTGCAGGCGTTCGCCCGCGAGGACACCGGCCTGGCCATCATCGCGCGGTCGGATGCCCGCGGCGTACAGGACCTCCTCGAGGGCGTGATGCAGGTCGCGTCACATCACGCTGCGGATCACGACAGCGCCCCGTGGCTCGCGAGCGCCGTGCTCCTGGCCCGCCACCTGGAGCGGGTGTCCAACAACGCGGCCGAGATCGCCGGCCGCGTCCGGTTCATCGCCGAGGGCGGCGACCCGGTCTAGCCGGACCGCGGCCCGGGGCGATCGCGGGGGGATGGACACCCACGGGCATGCCTCCGACCGGGAGGCTTCCGTCATGACGGGCCGCGGCCCGGGGCCGCGGCGCAACCGGACCCGCCGCCGCGAAACCGGGCGGACCCCCGGTGATACCGTGCCCGGCCAGTGAGCGAACCCACCCGCCTCGAGAACGCCCTGCGAGAGGGCCGTTTCGCCGTGACCAGCGAGATGGGCCCACCCAAGAGCGCCGATCCATCAGTCATCGCCGGGAAGGCCCGCCTGCTGGGCCCCGTCACCGACGCGGTGAACATCACCGACAACCAGACGGCGCAGTCGCGCATGTGTCCACTGGCGTCGGGGCGTATCGCCCTCGATAACGGCGCGGAACCCGTCATGCAGATGACCGTGCGCGACCGCAACCGCCTGGCGCTGACCAGCGACATCCTCGGCGCCTCGGCCCTGGGCATCCACAACACGTTGTGCATGAGCGGCGACCCGATCCACATCGGCAACCACCCCGACGCCGGCGTTGTCAACGACCTCGACACCATGGCACTGCTGCGCCTGCAGGCCACGCTCCGCAGCGGCCACTTCATGAACGACGGCAACGAGGAGATGCCGGGGGAGGCGCCGCACCTGCTGATCGGCGCCACCGCCCACCCCGCCGCGGACGACGCGGACGTCGAGATCGCGAAGATCCGGGCCAAGATGGACGCCGGGGCCGATTTCTTCCAGACGCAACTGGTGTACGAGCCCGAGCGCGTGGCGGCCTTCATGTCGCGCCTCGAGGCCGCCGACCTTCCGTCGTGGCCCAAGCTGCTCATCGGCGTCGGACCCTTCAAGCACGTGCGCATGGCGCACCACATGCGCGACAAGGTCTGGGGCGTCACCGTGCCCGACCACCTGATCCGCCGCATGGAGTCGGCCGGGGACGAGGGCGACACCGGCATGGACATCTGCGTGGAGGTCATCCGCGCGCTGCGCGAGATCCCCGGGGTGGCCGGTGTCCATGTGATGGCCATCGCCTGGGAGGAGTCGGTACCGGAGATCCTTTCCCGCGCAGGACTCGTCACCGCACGCACCACCTGACCCGGTGACGGATGGCCTCACCCGCCGCGCGGCCATCCGCGCCGTCGGGGCCGGGGTCCTGGCGGCGTCGCTGCCCTGGTTC
This sequence comes from Actinomycetota bacterium, assembly GCA_005792725.1. Lineage (GTDB taxonomy): Bacteria > Actinomycetota > Thermoleophilia > Miltoncostaeales > Miltoncostaeaceae > SYFI01. The sequence continues at coordinate 1,866 of SXQZ01000012.1, read as the reverse complement.
CCGGCGCCCCGGGCATCGGCGGCGGGACGGCGCGTCGACGTCGTGGGCGCCGGCCTCTCGGGCCTGGCGTGTGCCCTCGCCCTGCGCGAGGCGGGCATCGATGTCCGCGTCTGGGAGGCCCGCCCCCGCCTGGGGGGGCGCACGCTCACCGACACCGCGCTCATCCCCGGGCGCTGGGTGGAGTGCGGCGGGGAGTTCATCGACTCCGGCCACGCGGCCATCCGACGCCTCTGCAGCGGCAATGGCATCGCCCTGCAGGATCTCGAGGCCGTGGACGTGCCGGGTGTGCCGCGCGACCTGATCGGCGGGCGCCTTCGCAGCGGCGGCTGGGCCGATGCCGCGCAGGCGCGTCTCGCGGCCCGCGCCCGCAGCGACCTGCAGCGCCTGGGCGAGGACCGCCTCAACGCGATGAGCGCGGCGGAATGGCTCAAGGGCGCGATCCCCGGCGGTACCGGGTCGCCCTTCGCGCGCTACGAGCGGGCGCTCGTCACCGGCGAATATGGCGCGGACCCCGCGGCGCTCAGCGCGCTCTGGCTGGTCGCCGACCTCGCCGACGACGCCCGGGGGGCGGAGATGGGCGAGGGCCCCGAGCGGTACCGCATCAACGGTGGCACCGGCCGGCTCATCGCCGCGCTGGAACAGCGCATCGGGCCCGGGCGCATCATCCGCGGCACCCGCCTCACCGCGCTGGTGCGCGGGGGGGCCACGCCCGCGCTGTTCCTCACGGGCCCCGACGGACCCCGGGTGGAACGACCCGTCCGGGCGGCCATCACCCTGCCACCCGGCGTGCTGCGCAGCGTCAACCTCCGCCGCGCGGGGATCCCGGCGGCCGAACGCGAGGTGATCCGCACGTTCGGTATGGGCACCAACGCCAAGGTCATCATCCCGTTCACCGATGCGGCCTGGCAGCGGCGTGGCTGGAACGGTGACGGCCTGAGCGACACAGCGCTGGGGCAGACCTGGAACGCCACCATGGGCGAGGGCAGCGGGGCCGCCGCGTTCACATCCCTCGTAGGTGGTCGCGCCGGGCGGGACATCCCTGGGCCCGACCACGGACCGGCGCCCGACGCCATCGTGCGGACGCGCCTCGCCCTGATGGACCGCATCGCCCCGGGCACCCGAGCGGCCGCGCGGGCGGGCGCCGTGGTGCACGCATGGGCGAAGGACCCCTATGCCAGAGGCTCATACTCGGCCGCGCGCCCGGGCCAAGCCGACTTCCCCGCCATCGCCGCGCGCCCGCAGGGCCCCTTCCACTTCGCCGGTGAGCACACCAGCGACAACTGGTCGGGATACATGGAGGGCGCCGTGCAGTCGGGCCAGCGCGCGGCGCGCGAGGTGATCGCCCGCCTCAGGGGGTAGGCCCCGCACCCTCCCCGGCGGTCCCGTCGCCGGGGTCGCCACCCTCCGCCACCGCCTCCGTCGTGGCCAGGTCGATGGCATCCTCGGCCAGCACGATGATCGTGGCCGTCCACAACACATCGTCAGTGGGGTTGGCGGGAACCGGGCCGGCGGCGAGCGATCGCACGGCGGCAAGGGCCGCCGCCGGGGCCGGGACATCAAGCGAGGCGAGCGCCTCACGGGCCCATGCCCGGATCTCCTCATCACCCGTCGACCGGACCAGCGCCGGCGATGCGGCCTCCGCGGTCGTTCCGGCATCCGCATACGCCGCGATCTCTGCGGCGAAGTCGTCGGCGTCGAGGTCGAGCAGGTCCGCGGTGATGCGCCCCGCGGTCGCGGCGAGCGCCACCATGGCCTCGGGCCGCCGCTCCCCCATCGCCTGGACCACGGCCAGCGCCTCGAGGCGGTCGTGCGCCCGCGCGCGGACGGCCGCGAGGTCGTGGCCGGCGCGCTCCGAGAGGGCCAGGG
>SXQZ01000133.1 GCA_005792725.1 Actinomycetota bacterium | reverse complement strand
CTCCGCCTGGGCCGGGGCGTCGTCCGCAACGGGCGCTGCGGCGTCCGCCGCCGGATCGGGTGCGTCATCGCCACCGGGCACCTCGGCGTCCTCCGCCGGGGCCGGGGCGTCGTCCGCAACGGGCGCTGCGGCGTCCGCCGCCGGATCGGGTGCGTCATCGCCACCGGGCACATCGGCGTCCTCCGCCGGGGCCGGGGCGTCGTCCGCCTGAGGAGCCTCGTCGGCGGCGGCGGGGGCGACCTGGGGCTGATCGTGCCCCGGCAGGGCGCAGAACCGGGTCCCCGCCACGACGGCGTTCGGGCAGCGCCGACCGTTCTGGAGGAGGTGGGAGCACCTGGCCACCCCGCCCTCCAACTCGTCCGAGTAGTCGTCTCGCTCCTCTTCGGCGGCGAACGTCGACTCGCTCTTGATGTCAATGCGCCATCCGGTGAGGCGGGCGGCCAGGCGGGCGTTCATGCCTTCCTTGCCGATGGCCAGCGACAGCTGGTCGTCCGGCACGACCACGACGGCCTGCCGGGCCTCATCGTCCACGAGGACCTCGCGCACACGGGCGGGCGAGAGCGCCTTCGCCACGTACCGGGCGGGCTCATCGTTGAACGGGATGATGTCGATCTTCTCACCGCGCAACTCGGACACCACCATGCGGACGCGGGAGCCCCGGGGGCCCACACAGGCCCCCACGGGGTCCACGCCCTGCACGTTCGACACGACGGCGATCTTCGATCGCCAGCCGGCCTCGCGCGCGACGTTCCGGATTTCCACGAGGCCATCGGCGATCTCGGGCACCTCGAGTTCAAAGAGGCGCTTGATGATCTCGTCGGAGCGGCGGCTGAGGATGACCTGCGGGCCCTTGTTGGATGACCGCACGTCGACGATCACGGCCTTGATGCGTGCGCCGTGGTCATAGCGCTCGCCCGGCACCTGCTCGCTCGCGGGCAGCAGGGCCTCCACGCGGCCCAGATCCACCAGCGTGTAGCGGTGGTCGGACTGCTGGATGATCCCGTTGACGACCTCGCCCACGCGGTCCACGTACTCCTCGTACATCATCTCGCGCTCGGCCTCGCGGATGCGCTGGAGGATGACCTGCTTGGCCGTCTGTGCGGCGATCCGGCCGAAGTTGTCGGTGCTGACGCCGACGGGACGGATCTCGTCGGGCCCGTAGGCCGACCAGTCGACGTCCGGGGGCGGCGGCTCGAACTCATCGGGGTCCACGCCCTCCGGGATCTCCGGCTCGGGACGCGGCAACGTCTTGATCTCGACCCCCTCCGGCAGCACGAGCTGGTTCACCTGCATCTCGCCCGTATCGCGGTCGATGTCCACGCGTGCCCACTCGACGCACCCGGGCGTCTTGCGGTACGCGGCCAGGAGGGCATCCTCGAGCGCCACGAGGAGGGTCTCGGAATTGATCCCCTTCTCGCGCTCGATCTGCTTGATCGCCTCGATGATCTCGCGGTTCAACTCAGACTCCTGCCGTCATTCGCCACGCCCATTCCCCTTCAGCATCCGTGCCCGCCGGACCGCATCGCGCGGCACGACCAGCGACCCCTCCCGGGTCTCGACCCTGAGAGCCTCGTCCCCCACCTCGGTGAGCGTCCCCGACACCGACGTCGCCGTCCCCGGAACGCTGCCGACCTCAACGGCCAGCCTGACCGGCTGACCGATCGCGGCGACGTAGTGACGGGTCGCCCGCAGGGGCGGCTCCGGCCCCGGGGATGATACCTCCACCGAATACCGGTCGCGAAGACCGGCGTCACCGAGCACGCGGGTGACGCGGGCGCACAGTTCATGATCGACACCCTGCGGATGGTCGATGACCACCGTCAGGACGCCGGACCCGGCGCGTCCCCCCACGCCCACGGCCCGGAGGTCGACCTCCGGCATCGCCCGCGCCAGGAGGTCCTCCACCTGCTGCTCGATCGTTGTCGCCGTTTCGGCCGTCGTGTCCCCGCTTGTCGACTCATACCAAAGAAAAAGCGGGTCTCCCGACCCGCTCCCCCGGGTGCCGCCTGAGTACTGCCGGCAGCCCGGTGAGGGTATCACACCCCCCGTGGTCGACTATTCCCGCCGTGGCCCCGACAGGGCCGCCGAGTCGAGCACCAGCGTCACCGGGCCGTCGTTCACCAGCGTCACGCGCATCGTGGCCCCGAACTCGCCCGTCCCCACCGGGACGCCGGCGTCGCGCAGCGCCTCGGCGACCGTCTCGATCAGGGCCTCGGCTGCCTCCGGCGGCGCGGCACCCGCCCAGGAGGGCCGGTTGCCCCTCCGCACGTCCCCCATCAGGGTGAACTGGCTCACCACGAGGGCCGACCCACCGGCATCGTGCAGGGTGCGGTCGAACGACCTCCCCTCACCGCCGGGGAACAGGCGCAGCGCCGCGACCTTGGCGGCGAGCCGCCGGGCCGTCTGGCGGTCATCCCCGGCCTCGACGCCCACCAGGAGAAGGTACCCCGGCCCGATCGCGTCGACGAGCCGCTCGCCGACGTGCACCCTGGCCTCGCTCACCCGCTGCAGCACGATGCGCACACCCCAATCCTACGAGCGCCGACCGGTACGGTGCCCGCATGGGTGATGGTCCGGCACGCGTGCAGGAGTGGCTCACCACCGTCGGTGCCGACGCGGAGCGGGTCGGGCCGGCGGAGTGGTCCATCCGCGTGCCATCTGCGAAGCGCGGGGTGGTCGCCGTGGCGGCCCATGCCGGCGAGCGCACTCTCGCACTCCGGGCCTTTTTCATGCGCGGACCCGACCGGGCCCATCGCGACGTGTACCGGCGCGCACTGCGCAAGAACCTCGACATGCGGCACTGGCGGTTCGCCACGGACGACGCCGGTGACCTGTGGCTGATCACCGAGGCCGGGACGGCCGCGCTCGGCGCGGAGGGCCTGGACGGGCTGCTCGGGCTGCTGTCCACGTATGTGGACGAGACCTTTGAGGGCCTCCTGCGCATGGGCTTCGACGTCCCACCCCCGCATGCGGCGGGCGCCGACCACGGCGCACCGGGGCAGGCCGTCGGCGCGTAGCCCGGGTCGGGCAGCGCATCGTCGTGGCTGCCGGGATCGATCGCCCCGGGGGCCGGGCCCCGGGGGCCCAGCGCGGCCGGCCCGGCGACGGGGCGACCGGGTCAGGCGAGCGCTATGCGGAGACGGCGCGGGCGTGCACGAGGGGGAGCGCGGCGTCGAAGATGCGCTCGGCGCAGGCCCGCTTGGGCATGCGCGGCAGGGACGTCTCGGAGTCACCCGGCCCGATGATCGTCACCACGTTGTCCGGCCCCTCGAAGGCGGCCCCGTCCACGGCGGCGTCGTTGTGCACGACGATGTCCACGGCCTTGCGGGTGCGCTTGGCACGGGCCCGATCGAGGCCCGGGGGACCGTGCTCGGCGGCGAAGCCGATGAGGACCTGCTCATCCCGCAGCGCCGCGAGCTCAGCGAGGATGTCGCTGGTGCGCTCCATCGCCACGGTCAACGTGTCGGACGCCGCCTTGTCGATCTTGCCGTCGGTGGCGGACACCGGACGGAAGTCGGCGACGGCGGCACACATGATGAGCACGTCGCAGGCCGGGAACTCCGAACGGCAGGCATCGCGCATGGCGGCCGCGGTGGGCGCGTCGGTGTAGCGGATGCCCACCTGCCGGGGAAGGTCCACGTTGGCCTGAACCACCACGACCTCGGCGCCGCGGTCACGCGCGGCGGCGGCCAGGGCCCAGCCCATGCGCCCACTTGACCGGTTGCCCACGTACCGCACCGCGTCGATCGGTTCACGCGTGCCGCCGGCCGAGATCAGTACCCGCACGCCGGCGAGGTCGTTGGCGGGAGACGTACCGCCGAGCACGGCCTCGACCGCCGCGACGATCGCCGAGGGCTCCGCCAGCCGCCCGGGTCCGACGGCGCCGTCGGCCAGCAGGCCGGTCTCGGGATCCACCATGTGTACGCCGTCAGCCCGCAGGGCCGCGATGTTGCGCGCGGTCGCGGGGTGCAGCCACATCCCGGTGTTCATCGCCGGCGCGACCACCACCGGTCCGCGGAACGCCAGGTAGCACGAGGTGAGAAGGCTGCTGGAGGCCCCCATGGCCATCTGCGAGATGGTGTTGGCGGACGCCGGGGCGACCAGCATCAGGTCCATGCCGTCGTTCACGTCGAGGTGGTGGTATCCGGGCTGGCCCGCATCGCCGAACAGGTGGGTGCCCACCTCACGCCCGGAGAGCGCCGCGAACGAGGCGCTGCCGACGAATCGCTCGGCGGTGTGGGTCATCACCACGCTCACGCCATGCCCGTGGCGCTGCAGGATGCGCAGGACGTCAAGGCTCTTGTACGCGGCGATGCCGCCCGTCACTCCCATGAGGATCTCGGCCACGGACGGAACGCTAGCCCTGCCGGGCCGCCCGCGCGAAATCCTGCGTGCATCAGCCCCCGGTCGGGGCCGTCGCCGTGTGGATGATGCCCAGCAGTTCCGCGGTGGCGCGGCCGACCCCGTCGTTGAGGATGACGTGGTCGAACTCCGCGCGCGCCGCCATCTCGGTGCGCGCGACCTCCAGCCTCGCCTCGATCTCCTCCTCGGCATCGGTGCCGCGGGCGCGAAGGCGCCGAGCCAGCTCGTCGATGCCAGGCGGCTCGATGAACACCGACACCGCGGCCGGGCGCAGCCGGCGGACGTTGCGCGCGCCCTGCAACTCGATCTCGAGGATCACCGAGCGGCCGCTGTCCAGGATGCGGTCGAGCTCACGGTTCAGGGTGCCGTACCGGTTGCCCGCGAACTCGGCGTGCTCCAGGAACGCCCCCTGTCCGACGAGCCGGGCGAACTCCGCCCGGCTCATGAAGTGGTACTCGCGTCCGTCCACTTCCCCCGGCCGCTTCGCACGGGTCGTGGCCGACACCGCCACCGCGAGGTCGGGGGTCCGCTCCAAAGCCCCGGAGATGAGGGTCCCCTTGCCGGCGCCGGACGGACCCGACACCACGAAGACGCGGGGCCGGGGCGCTATCGGCCGCGGAGGAGCTCGACCAGCTCGGCCCGCTGCCGCTCGGACAGGCCCCCGAGGGTCTTGCCCTGCGAGATACGGCAGAGGTTGAGCAGGCGGGTGGCCTTGACCTTCCCGTACTTCGGTGCCGCCACGATCATGTCGAAGACCTTGGCCGTCAGGACGTAGTCGGGCGGCGACACGATGACCTCATCCACGGAGCGGTCCCCGGACTTGAGGTCCTTCTTGAGTTGCGCGCGCAGCGAGCGGATCTCGTTCGCCCGGCGGAGCGCGTCCATCCTCTGGTCGAGGGAGCGCTGGGGGGTCTGCCCGGCCTTTGAGGAAGTCGCCATCGCGGCGACATTACCCCCGGCCCCGCGTCATGCCAAGCCGCCCGAGGGACGGGCGGGGCGGGCGGTCACACCCCCGCGAGGTCCTGCAGCGCCACCGGGGCCACGACCGCCGGGTCCACGCCGAGCGCCTGCGCGGCGGCCTCGGCAGCCTCCATTGTGGTGATGCAGGGCACCCCCGCACGCACCGCCGCGCGCCGGATGATGGCCCCGTCCTGGCGGTCGCCATGCCCGCTCGGCGTGCACACCACCATCGCCACGTCACCGGCGAGGATGAGATCTGCCACGTGCGGCGGGCCATCGGAGATCTTGTTGACCTCACCCACGGGCACCCCGGCGGCGGCGATGGCCGCGGCCGTGCCCCGGGTTGCGACGATGGCCAGACCGGCCGCGTGGATGGCCTCGGCCACCGCAGGCAGGCGCGCCTTGTCCTTCTCGCGCACCGACAGGAACACCGTGCCCGCGCGCGGCAGCGCCTGGCGGGCACCACGCTGTGCCTTGGCAAAGGCCTCCGCGAAGGTGTCACCGATGCCCATGACCTCACCCGTCGATCGCATCTCGGGGCCCAGCACCGGATCCGCCCATGGAAAGCGGGCGAACGGAAGCACGGCCTCCTTCACGGCCACGTGGGCCATGGCCGCGTTGGCGGGCAGGCCGAGGTCGGCGATGGACTCCCCGAGCATCAGGCGCACCGCGTGGCGCACGACCGGGACGCCGGTGGCCTTGGCGACGAAGGGCACGGTG
>SXQZ01000132.1 GCA_005792725.1 Actinomycetota bacterium | reverse complement strand
GGAACACGTTGAGGCACAGCACGCCCTCCCGCGCGGTGATCTCGCCGATGGCCTCCATGATCTCCACCAGCCGCGTGCGCGGCACCACGCAGTCGTGCAGGTAGTACGAGGGCTTCACCCGCGCCACGGCTCCGAAGGCGGTCTTACGGGCCTTCCACAGGAGCGCGCGCTCCTCCTCGTCCCGGGCCACGCGCACCGTCCGCACCCCGTGTCCGTGCGCCACGCGGTGGACGACCTCGGTGAACACGTCCACCTCGGCGGGGGTGCCGTCCACCTCCACCAGCAGGAGCGCGGCCGCGTCGGTGGGGAGCCCCGCATGCACGAACTCCTCCACGGCCAGCGTCATGTTGCGGTCCATCATCTCAAGGGCCGCCGGGATGACCCCGGCGGCGATGACGGCCTGCACCACGGCCGATGCCTCGGCCACGGTGGCGAAGTCGAGCAGCATCGTGCGTACGTCGGGCGGCAGCGGCGTGAGGCGCAGCAGCACGCGCGTGACCACGCCCACTGTGCCCTCGGCGCCCACCACCACCCCACGTAGGTCGTAGCCGGGCGGGTCGGGCGCCGCGCCCCCCAGCACCACCACCTCGCCGTCCGGGCGCACCAACTCCACGCCCAGCACGTGCTGCACGGTCACGCCGTAGGCCAGGCAGTGGGGGCCGCCGGCGTTGGTGCCCACGTTGCCGCCGATCGAACACGCCTGCTGGCTCGACGGGTCGGGCGCGTAGTGGAGGCCCAGATGCGCCACGGCCGTGCTGACATCGAGGTTCAGCACCCCCGGTTGCACCCACACGCACGCATTGGCCTCATCCACGTCGCCCATCGCATTCATGCGCGCCAGCGAGACCACCAGACCGCCGTCGAGGGGCACCGCCCCTCCGGTGAGCCCCGTACCCGAGCCCCGGGGGGTCACCTCGACGCCGGCCGCGTGGGCCAGCCGCATGCAGGCGGCGACCTCGGCGGTGCTCCGGGGCAGGGCCACCAACCCGCAGTCCCCGCCGACCATTGACCCGTCGTGCGCGTAGATGTTCCGCGTCAGGTCGCCGTCGAGCACGCCGTCGGGTCCGAGCAGGTCACGCAGGCGGTGGGCCAGCGCGCCGACGGCCGCGGTCACGCGGCGCCCGCGATCACCATGCGGCCGGCCCGGGCCCCCGCGGCCCCCGTCGTGCCCATTCGGCGCACCCCGCTCACGCCGCGCCCGCGATCATCGCACCGGCTGCCCGGTCGGCAGCGGCCTCGCCCGCCTCGATCGAGGTCACCACCGTGCCGCCGCGGGCGAGTTCCAGCCCGTCGAGCGACGCCAGCCACGTGGGGGCCAGGGCGGCCTCCTCGCCGCGCCAGGCCTCGACCAGGGGATACGCGCGGGGCAGGCGCACGACCTGCAGCGCCCGGAACGCCGACGGGTCGTCCACCCAGCCGAGGGGATCGGCCAGCGAGGCGGCCACCGCACGGGCGAGTGCGTCGTCGGCGAGCGACCACCACGGATCGTCGTCGTCCCCGGTGCCGTACACCTCGGCGCAGAGCACCGTGCGCCCCGCGGGCACCATCCCCGGGTCCCAGTTGGCGAACTCCGCGATGCGTGAGAAGGGAACGCGCGGGTCCGCGACCTGCACCCATGCCTCCTCCCCCACGGGCGGCCGGTCGGCCATCAGGTACACCAGGGCGACGGCGCGCATCGTGATGGGCGGCAGCAGGCCCCCGGGCGCCGCGGGGTCGGCGGCACGCACCATCAGGCCGGGGGTGATGGCCGAGATGATCGACGGCGTCGTGATGGGTCCCGGATGCCCACCACCGACCTCGACGCCCGTCACCCGTCCCCCCCGATGGAGCAGGCGGGTCATCGGCGTCCCCAGGCGCACGTCGGCGCCGTGCGCGCGGATCGCGGCGGCCATGGCGTCCATCAGGCATCCGATCCCGCCCGGGGGGAACCAGAAGCCCCTGGGCGCGCGCTGCTCGTCGCGCAACCTCATCGCACGGTCGGCCGAGATGACCTCCAGCGGCCAGCCGTCCACCTTCTCCATGTACGGGCGCACCACTCGGTCGCGGAACGCCGCCCCCACCGTCGCACCGATCTCCCCGGCCGCCGTGCCGTCGCGGGGGACGGCGTCGCTCACCGTCCCCGGGTGCTGGTCCATGTACCGGCCCGGCCGGATGCGGCCGTCCTCCACGCGGGCCACGGGCCGACCGACGCGGAGGAGTTCCGTTCCCATGAGGTCCTGCGCCCACGCCACGCGTGCATCGGAGCGCAGGAACGGGATGTGGCCACCCAGATCGTAGCGGCAGCCGTCGGCCTCTAGGGTCCGGCACAGCCCGCCCACGCGGTCGGCCGCCTCGACCAGCGTGACCGACGCCCCGGCCCGGGCGGCGCGCAGCGCCGCAGCGAGGCCGGCCGGCCCCGCTCCCAGCACCACCACGTCGCAGCCCGCGTCCATGGTCCCGCACGGTGCCGCCTCGCGGGCCGGACGTCAACCCCGGATCAGGCCACCCGTGCGCCATGGGCTGCACTATCCTCGCCCGTCGTGCGCCTCGCCGTGCTCATCATCGCCGCCGTGCTCGTCGTGGGTGCCGGGCTGGCCATCATCCGCAGCATGTGGGGCATGCGTGCCCCGCTGGCGCGCGGCGCCAGCACCTCGACGGAGACGCTGTGGCTCATCCTGCCGCTCCTCCTGTCCGTGGCGTTGCTCGCCTGGACCGCCGCGGTGATGCCGTGACCACTGCCGCCCCGCCGCCCCCCACGGGTCCGCGCGCGGTCGTGCGCGACCTGGTCACCCTCACCAAGCCGCGCATCGTGGCGCTGCTCCTGGTCACCACGGTGTGCGCCATGTTCGCCGCCCGGCAGGGTGTGCCGAATGGCTGGCTCATCGGCTGGACCATGATCGGCGGTTACCTGTCGGCCGGCGGTGCCAACACCATCAACCAGTTCGTTGACCGCGACATCGACGCGGTGATGGACCGCACCGAACGGCGCCCGATCGTGATGGGCCGCATCGCGCCCGGTGCCGCCCTTGCCTTCGGCATCGCCCTGGTGGCGGTGAGTGTGCTGGTGCTGGGGCTTCTCACCACGTGGCTGGCCGCGGGGCTCTCGCTCGTGGGGGTGCTGCTCTACGTGGGCCTCTACACGCTGTGGCTGAAGCGCACGACCATCCACAACATCGTCATCGGCGGGGCGGCCGGGGCGGTGCCCCCCCTGGTGGGGTGGGCGGCCGTGACCGGGGAGATCACGTTCGGGGCCGTTCTGCTGTTCGCGATCGTGTTCGTGTGGACCCCACCGCACTTCTGGGCGCTGGCCCTGATGCTGCGGAAGGACTACTCGCAGGCGGGCGTGCCGATGCTGCCCGTGGTCTATGGGGAGGCGGCGACGCGCAGCCAGGTGCTGCTGTGGACCCTCGTCATGCTGGGCACCACGCTGCTGCCCTACGCGGCGGGCGCCGGCGCGGTGTACCTGATCGGCGCCGTCGTGCTGGGCCTTCCCTTCCTGGGGATGGCGTGGCAGTTGTGGCGTGGTGACGCGTCACGGCCCTGGGCCGCCATCACGTTCCACTACTCACTGATCTACCTGGCGCTGCTGTTCGTGGTGATCGCCGTGGCCGCGGCCCTGTGAGCGGCGCGGTCCGGCGCGGGCGGGGCGGGCTGGCCTTCTTCGGCACGCCGCTCGGGATCGTCTTCTCGACCGTGCTGATCGATCTCATCGGCTTCGGCATCGTCATCCCCCTCGTTCCCCTGTACGCCGAGGAGTTCGGGGCCTCGGTGATGGAGATCGGCCTGCTCACCGGCGTCTACGCCCTGATGCAGATCATCTTCGCGCCGGTCTGGGGGCGCGTGTCGGACCGCGTCGGCCGGCGCCCCGTGATCCTCGGCTCGCTCCTGGGGTCGTCCGTGGCCTGGCTGCTGTTCGGCTTCGCCCCCGCCCTGTGGGTGCTGTTCCTCGCGCGCATCCTCGACGGCATCTCGGGCGCGTCATACGCCGCCGCCCAGGCCTATGTGGCCGACATCACCACCGACGAGGACCGGGTGCGCGGCATGGGCCTGATCGGTGCGGCGTTCGGTCTGGGGTTCATCATCGGCCCGGCCATCGGTGGCCTGTTCGCCGTCATTGATCCGCGAGCGCCGTTCATCCTCGCCGCCGCGGCCGCCCTGGCCAACTTCGCCATCGCCTGGAAGCGCCTGCCCGAGTCGCGGGTGCAGGGCACCCGCGAGGGTGCCCGGCAGGCACGGTGGACGGCGCTGGTGCGCGCCATCGGATCGCGCGACTTCGGGCCGCTCATCGGGATCGCCTTCATCGGCGGCCTCGGCTTCGTTGGGATGGAGTCGGTGTTCTCGCTGTTCGGAAACCGCCGGTTCGGCTTCGGCCTTACCGAGACGGCCCTCGTCTTCGTGTTCATCGGCGTCTTCGCCGCCATCGTGCAGGGGGGTGTGGTGTACCGGCTCACGGCGCGGATGGGGGAGTGGCCGGTCCTGCGCGCCGGGCTCTGGCTGACCGCCGCATCGCTCGTGCTGCTCGGGTTTGCCACCACCCTGTGGGTTCTGTTCCCCGTGCTCGCCGTGCTCGCGCTGGGATCGGGGCTGACCTTCCCGACCATCAGCGCGCTCGTGTCGCAGCGGGCGCCGGCGGACGACCAAGGGGGAATCCTGGGCGTGCTGGCATCGGCCGGCGGGCTGGCCCGCCTGATCGCCCCGATCGCCGCGACGGCCCTGTTCCAGTTGGTCGGCGTCGGATCGCCACTCATCATCGGCGGCCTGCTGTTCGTGGCCTGCGCAGTGCTGGCCACGACCCCGCTCGCGCGGAATCCGGTCGCGGCGGAGTGATCCGGGTCTTCCCCGGATACGGCATCAGGGACAACAGGACCCCTGAAGCAGGGCCGACCCGCTCCCGGTTCGCGGGTCACTCCGTACGGGCACCCGACTAGGGTTCCCCCCCGTGTACCGGAAGATCCCGATCATCCCCCTCGTCGTCATCGCGCTCATCGTCGGCGCGCTCACGGCGGCGCAGACCTTCGTCATTGACTGGGTGCCAGCGGCCGACAGCGTCGAGGCCGAGCGCAGCTTCACGCTGCTCTGGTTCCTCTTCTGGGCGAGCGTCGTCTTCTTCATGATCGTGACGAGCGTGCTGATCTATGCGATCTGGAAGTGGCGCGCGAAGGACGATGACCTCGGCGACGGCCCCCCGATCCACGGCAACACCACGATCGAGATCGTCTGGACCGTGGTCCCGTCGCTCGTGCTCGCCGTGGTGGCCGTGTGGGGGTACATCGTGCTCGAGCGCAACGAGGCCGTGGCCGCGGACCGCCTCACCGTGGATGTGTACGCCCAGCAGTTCAACTGGACGTACGGCTATCCGGACGCCGGGATCGAGACGGGGACCCTCATCGTGCCCGCGGGCCGGCAGGTGCAGTTGAACGTGCGCGCCCGCGATGTGATCCACGACTTCTGGGTGCCGGAGTTCGCGATCAAGGGCGACGCGGTGCCCGGCATCACCCACACCCTCTTGATCACCCCGACGAAGCCGGGCACCTACCCCGTGGTGTGCGCCGAACTCTGCGGCGTGGGGCACAGCATCATGCGCTCGACCGTGAAGGTCGTCCCGGCCCCCGAGTTCTCGGCCTGGCTTGCCAAGGCGGCGGCCGGGGCCAAGGCGACGTCCGCCGCCACCGCGGCGGCCACTGCCGCCGCGAGCGGCCCGGGCGACGTCGCCGCGGGACGCACCATCTTCGAGGCCACGTGCGGCGGATGCCACGCCGGGCTGGGCACCGAGGCCGGCGTCGGGCCCCGCCTCGCGGGCATCGGGTGGTCCGACGAGCAGATCCGCGCGCAGGTCACGAACGGCAAGGGTGCGATGCCCGGCGGGCTCGTGAGCGGCACCGACCTCGCTGACGTCGTCGCCTACGTGCAGTCCATCCAGTAACCGAGGGCGATCGAACCCACCCATGGCAACTCACGCATCCGCTCCCGAACACGCTCCCGGTGGCAGCCACGGCGGCCACGAGCACCACGTGGACCCGCGCCCCGTCTCGTACTGGTGGGCCCGCGCGCTGTACGGCACCGTCGCCGGCGTCGCGTTCGCCTTCCTCCTGCTCTTCCTGCTGCGCACGCTGTTCGGGTTCGAGCCCCTCTACGACGGCGCGGTCTACGGCGGCGTGGCCGGCCTGCTCGGCGGGATCGGCTTCCTGTGGGGCATGGGCTGCTTCGACTTCTGGTTGCACTGGGCCAAGGGCGGCGACATCTCGGTGGAGGACCACTCCTTCCACGGGGTCACCAACTGGAAGCAGTACTTCCGGCTGAACACCGATCACAAGGTCATCGGCCTCCAGTACCTGGCGATGACCCTGTTCTTCATGCTGTGGGGCGGGCTCATGGCCCTGCTGATCCGCTCCGAACTCGCGGCGCCCGGCCAGCAGTTCGCCGACGGCGAGACCTTCAACGGGTTCCTCAGCATGCACGCCACGCTGATGATCTTCGTGTTCGCCGTGCCGATCTTCGGCGGCATCGCCAACTTCGCGCTGCCCATCATGCTGGGGGCCAAGGACATGGCCTTCCCCCGCCTCAACGCGCTGTCGCTGTGGTTCCTGCCCGTGGCGGGGTTCCTGTTCCTGGCCAGCATGTTCACCGGCATGTTCGGCGCCGCGTGGACGGCCTACCCGCCGCTGGCCAGCCAGGGCACGATGGGTCAGACGCTGTTCGAGCTGGGCGTGCAGTTCGCCGGGGCGTCGTCAATCGCCACGGCCATCAATTTCCTCGCGACCATCCTCACCATGCGCGCCCCGGGCATGACGATCTGGCGCATGCCGATCCTCGCGTGGGCCGTCGGCGTGACCTCGGTGCTCGTGGTGTTCGCCACGCCCTTCGTGGCGGGCTCGCAGTTCCTGACCCTGTTCGACCGCGTCATGGGGACGCACTTCTTCGTGCCCGACCAGGGCGGCGACATCGTCATGTATCAGCACATCTTCTGGTTCTACTCGCACCCGGCCGTGTACATCATGCTGCTACCGGGCTTCGGCATCATCAGCGAGGTCATCGCCACCTTCGCGCGCAAGCCCCTGTTCGGGTACCGCGCGATGGCGTTCTCGATGGTCGCCATCGCGGTGCTGGGCTTCGGCGTGTGGGCACACCACATGTTCGTGTCGGGCATGGCGCCCTGGCTGCGCGTGCCGATGATGGTGACCACCATCATCATCGCGGTGCCCACCGGCGTGAAGATGTGGTCGTGGCTCGCCACACTCTGGCGAGGGAAGATCCATATGAAGACGCCCATGCTCTGGGCGCTCGGGTTCCTCTTCACCTTCCTCATCGGGGGCCTGTCGGGCGTGTTCCTGGGCGTGGTGCCCGTGGATATCCCGGTGTCGGACACCTACTTCGTCACCGCCCACCTGCACTACGTGCTCTACGGCGGGAGCGTCTACACGATCTTCGCGGGGCTCTATTACTGGTTCCCCAAGATGACCGGGAAGATGTACAGCGAGCGCCTCGGCCAGTGGCACTTCTGGCTCACCTTCGTCGGCACCCAGCTCACGTTCTTCCCGATGCACTGGCAGGGCCTGCAGGGCATGCCCCGCCGCGTGGCGGACTACGACTCGCGCTTCGCGGCGGTCAACGGCATCGAGACCATCGGGTCGTACATGCTCGGCATCGCGATCATCATCTTCTTCTACAACGTGGTCGTGTCGTGGAAGTCCGGCCCCAAGGCCCCATGGAACCCGTGGCGCGGCAAGACCCTCGAGTGGATGGTGTCGTCGCCCCCGCCGCTGTTCAACTTCGACGTCATCCCTCAGGTGGTCGGTGGCCCGTACCAGTACGGGATCCCGGACGCACGCCACGCCGTGGTGTTCGCGCCCGAGGCGTTCGGCGGCGAGTTGAAGGAGGACACCCGCTACCCGGTCGTGGTGGTGGCCAATCAGACCCTCACGTCGCAGGCGCTCATCAACGACATCCGCTCGCGGGACTCCGAGGGGCTGTGGTCCTTCGAACTGGTCGTGCCCGTGGGCGATGGTGACCGCACGATCGCGCACCGCCGTCTTGCGACGACGCTCGCGATCCTCGCCGGGCACGGCGTGGCCGCCACGGGGCGCGTGGCCGATGGGGACGTGGTCGAGGTGGCAACCCAGGCGGTGCGGGACGCCGACGCGTATGAGGTGGTCGTGGCCACGCTGCCGCTGGCGGAGAGCGCCTGGATGCGCAGCGACGCGCTCGACCGGATCCGCAAGGCCACCGGCACGCCCATCAGTCACGTGGTGGTGCCGGCGAACGACGCCCGCGCCCTCGCGGCGGCATCGGCCCTTCCGCTGGTGATGGTGGTCGCCACCGAGGCGATCGGCGCCGAGG
>SXQZ01000131.1 GCA_005792725.1 Actinomycetota bacterium | reverse complement strand
CGCCAAGGACCGCGGCACGGGGAACGAGCAGAAGATCGAGATCCGGTCGTCGTCCGGCCTCTCGGACGACGAGGTCAAGCAGATGGTGGACGAGGCCGAGGCCCATGCCGATGAGGACAAGCGCCTGCGCACGCTGGCCGATGCCCGCAACCAGGGCGAGGCACGCGTCAACGAGGCCGAGCGCCAGCTGAAGGACCACGCGGACAAGGTCGCTGCGGAACTCACGGCGGAACTCGAGTCGGCGATCCAGGTGGCACGCGAGAGCCAGGCGGGGGAGGACCCCGCGGCGATCGAGGCCGCCACCGCGAAGGTCACGGAGGCCCTTCACAAGGTGTCCGAGCAGGTCTACCAGCGCGCTGCGGCCGATCAGCGGGGCGCGGAGGGGTCGGGCGAGGAGACCGTGGAGGACGCCGACTACGAGGTCATCGACGAGGACGAGCCGGCCGGGAAGGCCTAGGGGCTTCCGGTGACCGACGAGACCACCACTGGCGCCGCCCCCGAGGAGTCTGAGGTGCCCGCCCCCGCGGCGGGTGCCGAGGACCCTTGGGGGGATGACCCCGACCCCGGGGACGACGCGCTTGCCGGGATGACCGCGGAGCGCGACGAGTACCTCGACCAGCTCCAGCGCACCCGGGCCGACTTCGACAACTACCGCAAGCGCGTGGAGCGCGAGCGTCCCCTGCTGGCCGCGGCCGGGGTGCGCGAGATCGTCTCCGACCTCCTTCCCGTTCTCGACAACCTCGAGCGCGCGCTCGAGGCGCTGGTGGCGGGGGGCGACGAGGCGGCCGGCAGCATCGTCGCGGGCGTTGACATGGTGCGCCAGCAACTCGGCGGCCTGCTCACGGGCCGCGGCGTGGAGGAGATCCCGGCCGAGGGCGAGATGTTCGACCCCAACGTCCACGAGGCCGTGCAGGGCCTGCCGTCGGCGCATCATCCCGAGGGCATGGTGGTTGCCGTGGTCGAACGCGGGTACCGGATCTCCGATGCGGTCATCCGGCCGGCGCGCGTCGTGGTGTCGCAGGGAGGGGGCCCACGCTGAACGGCAAGGACCTCTATGCGGTCCTGGGCGTCCCGGAGGATGCCGACGACGCGGCCATCAAGAAGGCGTACCGCGCGCTGGCGCGCACGTACCACCCGGACGCCAACCCCGATGATCCGGCCGCCGAGGAGCGCTTCAAGGAGGTCTCGCACGCCCACGACGTGCTGTCCGACGCCGGGACGCGCCGCGAGTACGACGCCGGGCGCCGGTTCGCGCGCACGGGCGGTGCCGGCCGTGGCGGCCGCGCGGGCGGGTTCGGTGACCTCGGCGACATGTTCGGATCGGTGTTCGGGGGCGGCGGCCGCCGCGCCGCCCGCCGCGGCCAGGACCTCGAGGTCGAGGTGACCCTGTCGTTCGACCAGGCGATGTCCGGTGCCGAGGTGCCGGTGACGCTCGAGCGGACCGACGCCTGCGCCACCTGCTCGGGGTCCGGTGCCCGCCCGGGCACCAGTCCGCGCCTGTGCGCCACGTGCGACGGGCGCGGCCAGGTCGGCCGCGACATCGGCGGGTTCTCGATTCCCGAGCCGTGTCCGGGGTGCGCCGGCGCCGGCACCATCATCGATGACCCCTGCGGCGACTGCGCCGGCACGGGCGTGCGCTCCGCGGAGCGGCGCATCCGCGTGCGCATTCCCGCGGGCGCGAAGGACGGCACGCGCATCCGGCTCAAGGGCCGGGGTGGCGCGGGCATGCGCGGCGGGCCCGCCGGCGACCTGCATGTGCTCACGCGCGTCATGCCGAGCCCGGTGTTCACCCGCCGGGGGGATGACCTCGTGGTCGAGGTCCCCGTCACGTTCCCCGAGGCCGCCCTCGGCGCGAAGATCGAGGTTCCCACGCTCGACGGCCGGGTGAAGATCACGGTTCCGGCCGGCAGCACGGACGGGCGCACGCTGCGCGTACCGGGCAAGGGGGCGCCCCGGCTGAACGGCGCGGGCAGCGGTTCGCTGCTCGCGAAGTTGCGCGTGTGGGTCCCCCCGTCCCTCACCGACGAGCAGCGCGAGGCCCTTGAGGCGTTCGCCGCGCTGGAGGACGCCGATCCCCGGGAGCGGCTGTTCCGGTGAGTCCGGCGCACGACGACACGCGGCCGGTCTTCATGATCGGCGTGGCGGCGGCCCTGGCCGGCATGCATCCGCAGACCCTGCGGCTGTACGAGAGGCGTGGCCTCCTCCGGCCGGGGCGCACCAAGGGCCGCACACGCCTCTACTCGCAGGCCGACCTGGCCCGGCTGCGCCGCATCCAGGCGCTGGGCGTGGAGGGACTCAATCTCGCCGGCATCGAGCGGGTGCTTCACCTGGAGCAGAGGCTCGACGCCGCGGTCCAGCGGGTGCGCACGCTCGAGCGCGAGGTGGATGTCCGCATCGCCGAGCACCGGCGCGAGGCCGAGGCCACCCGCCGCGCGCTGTCCACGGAGATCGTCCACCTGCGACGCGGGAGTGGCCCGCCCGCGGTGCGGGTCGCGCAGGTGATCCCGGCGGGGCTCCGCCCGGTGCCCCGTGGGCCCGCGACGACGACCGCGAGGAGGTCCTCCTGATGCCCGTTGACAAGCCCACCGAGCGTGCCGCGGAGGCACTCGCGGCCGCCCAGTCGATGGCGGAGGCGCGGGGCAACCCGCTGGTCGAGCCCGAGCACCTGCTGCTCGCGCTGCTTGATCAGCCCGAGGGCGTGGTGCGGCCGGTGCTCGAGAGGGCGGGCGCCGATGCAACGGCGCTGCGCGCCGCCGTCCAGGCCGCGGTCGCGGCCCGTCCCACCGTCAGCGGGGCCAGCACCACGGTCGCGTTCTCACCTGCCTCCAAGGCGCTGGTCCGGCAGGCCGGGCAGGAGGCCGAGGCTCTCACCGACGAGTACATCAGCACCGAGCACCTGCTGCTGGCCCTGGTCGGCGG
>SXQZ01000130.1 GCA_005792725.1 Actinomycetota bacterium | reverse complement strand
GGCGGTGAACTGGCCGCCGCAGGCGCCCGCGCCCGGGCAGGCGGTGTTCTCGATCGCGAGCAATTCGTCGTCGTCGATCTTCCCCGCCGCGTGTGCGCCCACGCCCTCGAAGACGTCCTGCACGGTCATGTCGCGGCCCCCGTGGTGGCCGGCCGCGATGGACCCGTTGTAGAGGACCAGACCCGGGATCCCGAGGCGGCCGAGGGCCATGACGGCACCCGGGATGGTCTTGTCGCACCCGACCAGGCACACGACGGCGTCGAACGAGTGCCCGCGGCACACCAGCTCGATGGAGTCGGCGATCACCTCGCGGCTGATGAGCGACGACTTCATACCCTCCGTGCCCATGGACACGCCGTCCGATACCGAGATGGTGTTGAACTCCATCGGGGTGCCGCCGGCCTTCTGGATGCCCACCTTCACGTGTGCCGCCAGCTCGCGCTGGTTGATGTTGCACGGCATGGTCTCGATCCAGGTGGTCGCCACGCCGACGATGGGGCGCGCCAGCGCCTCGTCGTCGAAGCCGATGGCCTTGAGCATGGCCCGGGCCGGTGCGCGGTCCGGGCCGTCGGTCATCACGGCGCTCTTGCGCTTGTCCGGATCGGAGGGCTGCTGGTACGGGTTCGGGTTCGTCATGCGCGGGATTCTAACGACGGGCGGCCGCCCACGGCGCGGGCCAGGAATCCCGCGATCCGGCGACTGACGTCACCGGCCTCGCGCTTCAGGTAGTGGTCGGCGCCGGGCACCACGGCCATCTCGCCACCGTCCACCGACGCGACCCAGTCGGTGATCACCGCGACCGGTGTGATGTGGTCGTGCTCGGGGTGGGCGACCCCCACCGGCCGACCGCCCATGTCGTGCGGAAGCGACGCCCCGGGTGCGATGGCACCCACGGCGCGCACCCGGGGATCCATGGCGCCCGTATGCAGCGCCACCCACGCCCCGAACGAGTACCCGCAGATGGCCAGCGGCGTGCCGGGCGGCAGGGCGTCCTCCAGCGCGTCGAGCGCCCGGGCGGCGTCGGTCCACTCGGTGTGGTCCGCGACGGACTCGCCCGCGCTGTCCCCCGCGCCGCGGAAGTCGAACACCAGCGCCGCCATGCCCTCCGACACGATGGCCCGGGACACCGCACGCACCACGTGGCTCTCGCGCGTGCCGCCGTACATGGGGTGGGGATGGCACACCACGACCCCGGCGAGCGGGGTTCCGGCATCAGGGCGCATGATCTCGGCGGCGAGCGGCGGGCCGTCGCCCCCGATCGTGATCCGCTCGGAGATCACGCCGGCTCCAGCACCTCGATGCCCAGCACCGTGGCCACCGTCTTGTCGGACGTCTCGAGGCTCTCGGGCGACACGACCTCCCGGATGTCGCCGCGGCAGTCGATGCGTACGACCTGCCCCTCCTCGAGCACGAGGGCGAGGCTCTCGGCCAGCGCGCCCTCGACCTCGAACGTGTTGAGCTCGAGCGGGACCTCGGTGTCGAGGGTGATGAGCAGGAGGCGACCGCGGTAGCGGTCATCGTCCTCGAAGATCATCGCGATCTCGCCGGTGAACGATCGATAGGTCGGGGTCGGCACGGGCGGGGACTCTATCCTCCCGGCCGTGAGTGCCGCACCCGAGTCCCGAGCACCGAGGAGCTACCTGCTCCTGGGCCCGCCGGACATCCTCCACGACCTGCTCAACGAGTTCGCCGACGATGGCTGGGCATGCTCGGCCGACCGCTGGAAGGCGGTGGTCACGCGCCCGGCGGGAGAGGACGGGCCCGACCCGGGCTGGCCCGCGGAGATCGCCCTCCAGGGCATCACAACGGACGGTCACGAGGACGCCTGCCGCGCCCACCTCGCCCCGGTGGAGTGACCCCGGGGCAATGCCAGGTCAGCGCGGCGTCGTGGCCCCGGCGATGAGGTGCGTCCCGGCGCACGCCGTCCCCGGTGCGAGCGACCGCGCGCTCCGCTACGCCACGGTCCAGAGCCCGTCGTCGCCCAGGGGCTCCACCGTCACGGCCCCACGCCCCACGGCCCGGATGAGCGACTGGGCCGCGGCGCGGCGGTTCACGGGCTGCTCGATGTCGCTGCGCATCACCTCGGCCACCTCCTGCGTGGTGAGACCCAGGGGGAAGTCCGCCAGCACCTCCTCGGGCCGGTCGTCGGGAACGCCCCGGCGGGACCCGGCGGGGTCGAGGTTGGCCACGATCACGTCGTACGCCTCCACGGGCTGGAAGCCGCCCGCCTCCAGGGACGTGCCGCCCGCCCGGAAGATGAGGGACGGCGCCGTGTAGCGCACCGCGCCATCGGTGTCCGCGGCCTTGCCCTGGAAGTGCGTGGGAGTGCCGGCCGCCGTGCGTGCCTCCGCGCGGTCGGCCTGATAGGCCGCCTCCACCTCGGGGGAGCCGATCAGGCCCATCACGGCGGCCACGTCGAGGCCCGGCACGCGTGCGAGGGCTGTGGCGATGTTCGCATCCTCATCCATGAGCATGCGCGTGGTGAACCAGCCGAACTGCAGTGCCCGGAACGCGGTGATCTCGTCCCCGGGGGCCACCATGCGCACGGCGTGAAGGGACCGGCACGCGCGCCCGGTTCCCGTGAGCCGGGCGCGGGGGCCCTGGGTGAAGGGCATGCCGAACTGGCGGTACATCTCCATGCGGCCGGCCATCATGATGGGGTCGTAGCCGCGCTCCGCATACGGGGCGGCGTCCTCGGCCAGCCCGATCGTGACCAGCCGCCACCTCAGGCGCGGGCCATAGCGCCACGCGAGCGCGGCGAGCGCGGGCGACGCCGAATAGCCCCACGGGCACCCGGGGTCGGAGATGAAGGTGATCTCGATGTCCAGTCCCCGCATGGTAGGCGCCCGGGCTGGGGTAGCCTGCCCGGCCATGGCCGAACCTCTCCTCATCTCAGACGGCCGGGCGATGGGCCTGGTCGACGAAAACGCGTGCCTCCGCTGGCTGGTGGCACCGCGCATCGATCAGCCCACCATCATCAGCGGGCTGATCGATCCCGAGCGCGGTGGTGGCGTGGACCTGGTGTTCCCGGACTCCACCCCGGTGGCGCACCGGCATCGCGAGGGCACGCTGGTGGTCGAGACCGACCTGGAGGGCCCCGGGGGCGTCGTGCGGGTGATCGACGCCCTGGCCATCCCGGCCCGGGGGCCCGTGCAGGCGGCGCGGCCGGGCCTGTTCATCCGGCAGGTGCTCGTGCTCGAGGGCACGGTGGAGATCGGCCTCGTCACCCGGCTGCGGTATGCCTACGGGCGCAACCCCCCGCGCTGGCGCAACGAGGGGCGCCGGATCATCGGGTACGGCCCCGGACTCACCATCGAGCTGCAGAGCGAGATCCCGCCCCGGCCCTACGGCGTGGACCTGGGCGGCACCGCCACCGCGGTCGCCGGCGAGCGCCGCGTAATGGCGCTGCGCTGGCAGGACCCCCAGAACAAGGGCACCGACCTGCGCCAGACCGTGGAGGAGACCGCGGCCTTCTGGCGCGTCTGGGGCGCGACCTCAGACCATGACCCGCGCGCCGTGATGCTGAAGGGGATGATGTACCACCCCACCGGCGCGATGGTGCGGTCGGTCACGACCTCATACGGCGACGGCCCGGCGGCGGACGGACGGCTGGCCTGGATGGAGGACCAGCCGCGCGCCGCGGCCGCATTCCGTGACCTCGGCTACAGCGGAGAGGCCGACTACATCGAGCAGTGGATCGCGCGCGCCGGTGACGGCGGCCCGATCCGTGACCTCAGCGGGGGCGAGCCGCCGGCCGAGGCCACGGTGCAGGACGTGACGGCGGACATCATGGTGGGGGCTCCCCCCGGCGACGCGCGGGGCAACATCCCGTACCTGCCGGACCTCCTCGGCTGATCCGGAGGCGTCGGGGCACCCCGCGGTGACGGGGGCGGCCCGGGTGTCACCCCGTGACCCCGGTGCCAGACCCGTGACGTCCGGTGCCGGGCCGCCCCGGTGCCAGGCACGTCCCATTCCGCGGTTCACCGACGGATGGTCCGCACCGGGCACCGGGGCATCCCCTCCCTGCTGCCGGACCGGCCCGGCGGATCAGTCGATGTTCTGACACCCCAGAGTGGTGACGTACGGGGTGAGGTCCTCCCAGGCGGCGCCACCCGCGAGCGCCTGCAGCGCATCGCACTTGTCGGCGCCGAGCGCCGACCCGGCGCTGAGCAGGTACCACGTCTTCTTCGAGGACGTCCCGTAGTACAGCCCTGCTCCATTGAAGGCGTACTTGGTGCAGTTCGCGGCCTTCGTGTTGAACCTCGCCCCGGCGAGCGTGGTCTTGCTCGCTGACAGGTGGATCGTGTAGCACCGCGCCGGGCCCTTGAATCCGCCGGCCTTCATGATGGCGGCCTTCTGGGCCGCGGTCGGGGCCTTGAGCTTGCCTCCGGAGCCCCCGGCCAGAGCGGGCCCGGCGGTGAGGGCCAGAGCGGCGAGGGGTGCCACGGCGAGCGCGATCATGCGTGTGTTCATCGGATTCCTCCGGATTCGGGAGAAGAGTCTCGTCGCCGAACCCTAGCGCCGGGGCCCGGTCGGATACCCTCGCGCCATGGACTGGGGCATCACATGGCGGGCAGCGGTGTCGCAGGCCGTCGTCGTGGCCATCCTCGGCGCGGCCACCGGGTTCACGCTCTCGCATGCGTTCTTCGAATCGTGGGGCTGGGCCATCGGCCCCGCGTCATGGCTGGTCGCCACCCTCGTGACCATCGCCATCTGGCGCCTGCCGCTCGTGCCCACGATCGCCGGCGCGGTGGTGGCCGGGCTCATCAGCCTGGTGGGGGTCGTCACCGGCCTGCACTGGACGGGAGCGGTCATCGCCCTCGTGCTCTTCGCCCTGTGGTGCGGGTGGCAGGGGCGCCGCCCCGGCCTGCGCGTGGCCACCTGACAGAGATGCGTCGCGCGCCCGGCGCAGTGTTCCACACCCGCGGAACCACCGGACGGACGCGGGGTGATACTCGCATGTAGGACTCACCGGGTGGGACCAAAGGGGCAGGTGGTGATTCCCAAGGCGGCGCGCGAGCGATTGGGCGTGGAGCGGGGGGACGACGTCGTGTTCCACGATGTCGAGGGCGGGGTCATCGTCCGCCGTGCCATGCCCCTTGTGGAGATGCGCGGCATCTGCCGCGGAGGACCGGGCCTGATTGGCGAGTGGGAGGCCTTCAAGGCCGGTGAGCGCGAACTCGAGCAGGCCCGGGAGGCCCGGCTCGGTGCCGGGGTGCCCGCCGACGGCCCCTGATGGCGTCCTGCCTCGACGCATGGACGCTGATCGCGCTGCTCGATGACGAACCGGCGGCCGGGCGGGTGGAGCAGCTCATCCGGGACGGCGGCTGCGTGATCTGCTGGATCAACGTGGGCGAGGTGCGATATGCCCAGGCCCGTCGCGGCAAGGCCGATGCGGTGGACCAGGCCATCGCGACGCTGCCTGCGCACATCACGCTGGTGGACGCAACGGGTTCCCGGGTCCTCGCGGCCGCGCGGCTGACGTCGCGCCTCGCCCTCCCGTACGCGGACGGCTTCGCCGCCGCAACCGCCATCGAGCTCGGCATCCCGCTCGCCACCGGCGATTCCGGCCTGCTGGCCCTCGATGAGGTCGGCCTGCACGTCCTCGACCTATGGGATGGCACGGGAGCCTGACCCGCCCCTCCCGCTGGCCCCGTGCCGACCGGCGAGGGCGTGCGGCGGAGGGGTACCGCAGCCATGCGACGGGGGGTCCCGCGGCGGGGCGGGGCCGGATCGCACGGAGGCCCGCGGCCGGCCTACCCGGCCACGGCCTCCCACGCGCCCCAGACCACATCGCGCAGGTCGCGGGCGGCGGCGGCCGGGTCGTCGGCGTAGATGACCGACCGGCTGGCCGAGACGAGTGCACCGGCGATGCGGCCACCGAAGGCCGGGCCGAGGCGGGCGGGGTCGCCGCCCTGAGCGCCGACGCCCGGCAGCAGGAACGGCTGGTCGGGCATGAGCGCGCGCAGCCGGGCGATGCGCTCGGGAACGGTGGCCCCGACCACCGCCCCGACGGAGGACAGCCCGCTGTCGCAGGGTGGGAGCGCCGCACCCCATGCGTGCACGCGCTCCGCCACGGCCTCGTGCCACAGCCGCCCATCGGCCAGGGGGAGGTCCTCCAACTCAGCGGCCCCGGGATTGGAGGTGCGCACCAGCACGAACAGCCCGGTGCCGGTGGCGCGGGCCGCGTCGAGGAAGGGCTCCACCGCGTCCGTGCCGAGCATGGGGTTGATGGTGAGCGCATCAATGGGCGGGCGCAAAAAGGCCGCGGCGTAGTGGCGCGCGGTGGCATCCACGTCACCGCGCTTCGCGTCGGCGATCACCAGCAGCCCGGCATCGGACGCGGCCCGGGCGACGTCCTCGAACGCCGCCCACCCCGCGGGGCCGAAGCGCTCGAAGCACGCGAGCTGGGGCTTGGCGGCCACGCAGGAGGGTGCCGCCTGCTCGATGACGCGCAGGCAGAAGTCGCGCGCGCCCATGGCGCCACCGTCCACCCGGGAAGGGTCGGGGTCGAGGCCGAGCACGATCTGGCTCTGCCGCGACGTAACGTGTTCCGAGAGGCGCATACTGAACGGATGCGGGGTCAGGTGATCACCGCCGTGACGATCGGGATGGTGAACAGGGACAGGACCGTGGTGACGGCCACGCAGCCCGCGAGCAGGCTGACGGGCAGACGGTAGTGCGCGCCCATGACGAGGGCCATCATGCCGCTGGGCATCGCACCCAGCACGATGAGGGTATCGAGGTCATTCCCCCGGAAGCCGAAGGCCCATCCGATGAGGAACACCACGACCGGGGCGACGGCCAACTTGAGCACCGAGACGCCCGCGATGGTGCGCCAGTTGTCGCTGATGCCTGACCACTCGAGAACCACCCCCGCGTACAGCATGACCACCGGCAGGAGGCCCGCGGCCAGATAACCGATCGGGACCTCGATGAAGTCCCACAGGTCGTGGACCCCGGAGAGATTGAGCACCAGGCCGATGATGAGCGCCCACATGGGCGGCAGCAGCAGGCCGCGCAGCGAATGCCAGATGGCCCCCGCGTCCTGCACCTCCCCCCTGCCGAACCACGCGGCCACCATCGGATTGAAGGTCCAGATGAGAATGCCCGTGCCGAGCGCGTCGTACATCACGGCCACGCTCAGCGAGTAGTCACCTCCCGACGCCGCGATGAGCGGAAGGCCGAAGAAACCGGTGTTGGCGATGCCCACCATCAGCATCACGCCGCCGATGGCGGCACGCCCGAGCCGCATCATGCGCGCGAACATCAGCGCAATCGGGGCCATGATGGCCGTGACGGCGAACGCCACGAAGGGCACGAGGATCAGGCCCCAGTCGAGGCTGGCGCCCACCATGATCTTGAGCACCAGGGCCGGCAGCAGCACATAGAGGGTGACCTGCACCAGGATCGGGGCCTGATCACGCCGCACCACCCGGAAGCGCTGCAGCAGGACCCCGACGGCGATCATGATGAGCGCCGAGAAGGCGGTCTCGATCACGGGGTGGCGCGCCCCACCAGGTAGACGGCGCCGGCCGCCAGCAGGTTCGGGCGCCTCACGCGCACCCCCGACAGGCGCCGGCCGCGCTCATCCAGCAGCACGCGCCGCAGGGTGGCGAGGTCCTCGTGGGAGAGCAGGGTCTCGAAGTCGCGGATGGTGCACAGGTGGATGTTGGGCGTGTCGTACCAGTGGTAGGGCAGTGAGCGGCTCGCCGGCAGGCGCCCACGCACCGCCAGGGACCACCGCAGGCGCCAGTGGCCGAAGTTGGGGAACGACACGATGCCCACGCGACCGACCCGGACCATCTCCTGCAGCACGAGGGCAGGCCGGTGCGTGGCCTGCAGCGTCTGCGACAGG
>SXQZ01000129.1 GCA_005792725.1 Actinomycetota bacterium | reverse complement strand
CGGTGCCGCTGGTGATGCGCCCGGACGCCGGCCCCCCGCCCCGGCGCGTGGAGGTGCGCGGCGAGGTCTACCTACCCCTGGAGGCATTCGCGCAGTTCAACGACGCCCGCGCGGCGGAAGGCCTGCCGACCTTCGCCAACCCGCGCAACGCGGCGGCAGGCAGCCTGCGCCAACTGGACCCCGGGCTCACCGCCGGGCGGCCGCTCTCGGCGTGGTTCTACGGCGTGGGCGCGGCGGATGGCCTGTCCCTCGCCAGCCAGCGCGAGGTGCTCGCCTGGCTCGTCGAGGCCGGCTTCCCCGTGAACCCGTTGATCGAGGTGCATGACGACATCACCGCGGCGGCCGCCGCGTGCGCCGGGTGGGAGCAGCGTCGCGGGGAGATCGACTACGACATTGACGGCGCCGTGGTCAAGGTGGACTCCCTCACGATGCAGCGGCGACTGGGGGCCGTGGCTCGTGCACCCCGGTGGGCCATCGCCTACAAGTTCGCGCCCACGACGGCCACCACCGTGCTCCGTGACATCAAGGTGAACGTGGGCCGGACGGGCGCCATCGTGCCCTGGGCCGTGCTGGAGCCCGTGCACGTGGGCGGGGTCACCGTCGAACGCGCCACCCTGCACAACCAGGACGACCTGGCCCGCAAGGACCTTCGCATTGGTGACACGGTGGTGGTGCAGCGCGCGGGCGACGTGATCCCCCAGGTGGTCTCGGCGCTGACGCAGAGGCGTACGGGGGATGAGCGGGTGTTCGCGATCCCCACGGATTGCCCCGCCTGCGGCACCGCCCTCGTGCGCCCCGAGGGCGAGGTGATCTGGCGGTGCCCCAACCGCTCGTGCCCCGCGCAGCTCGTGGAGAGCGTCATCCATTTCGCCTCGCGTGGATGCATGGACATCGAGGGGCTGGGCGAGAAGACCGTGCAGAAGCTGTTCGACACCGGACTCATCGCCAATGTGGCCGACCTCTACGACCTCACGGCGGAGCAGGTCATCCCGCTCGAGGGCTTCAAGGACCGAAGCGCCGTCAACCTCATCACGGGCATCAGCAAGAGCAGGCAGCGCCCGTGGCCCCGCGTCATCAACGCACTCGGCATCCGCCACGTGGGGGAGGTGACGGCCGACGCGATTGCATTGGTGGCCCCCCGCCTCGACGCCCTCCTTCGCGCCTCGGCCGACGACCTGGCGCGCGCCGACGGCGTGGGCCCCGTGGTGGCGGAGGCGGTCACGGAGTTCCTGTCATCGGACGAGAACCAGGCGATGCTGGACCGCCTGCGCGCCGCCGGGCTGACGATGGAGATGGACGTGCCCGACGGGCCGGCGGAGGGCCCCCTCACCGGCTGCACGGTCGTCGTGACCGGCGCCCTGCGGGGCTTCACTCGTGATGAGGCGAGGACCGCCATCATCGCGGCCGGCGGCCGCAGCACCGACTCGGTGAGCGCCAGGACCACCTTTGTGGTGGCGGGGGCCGACCCGGGGAGCAAGGTGGAGAAGGCCGGGAGGGCGGGGGTGCCCGTGCTCGACGAGGCCGCCTTCGCCGCGGTGCTGGCCGGGGCTCACCCGGTGCCGACGGGCGCGGATGCCCGGGGAGAGCCCGCCGGCGCACCACCCCCGTCCCCCTGAGGCGCCAGCGCGGTTCTTGACAGTCCGGCAGCGGGGGGCGTATACGTCACCCCACAGCGGTCACGGCCCCCTGGGTCGGGCCGATGGCACCGGGGCTGGCCCCAGAGGAGTCATCCAATGCGCATGCCTGTGCCCGCAGCACCCCGGCCATCCGGCACCTCGAAGGCCGCACGGCGTCGCGGGCCGGGTCGCTGGGCACGCGTGGTACTCCTCGTGCTTCTCGGCATGGCCGCGCTGGCGCTCATCACTCCTGCCACCTCGCACGGCGCCGCGGGCATCACCTGGACCAGCCGGACCTCCGCTGCCGATAACTCATGGCTCTCGGTCGCCTACGGGGGCGGCCTGTTCGTCGCCGTGGCCGTCTCCGGCGGCATCGACCGGGTAATGACAAGCCCCGATGGCATCAACTGGACCAGCCGGACCCCCGCTGGGGATAACGGCTGGACCGCGGTCACCTACGGGGGCGGCCTGTTCGTCGCCGTGTCGGCCAGCGGCGTCGGTAACCGGGTGATGACAAGCCCCGATGGCATCAACTGGACCCTCCGCACCTCTCCTGCCGATAACGACTGGATATCGGTCACCTACGGGGGCGGCCTGTTCGTCGCCGTGTCGTACAGCGGCGTCGGTAACCGGGTGATGACAAGCCCCGACGGCGTTACCTGGACCAGCCGGACCTCCGCGGGGAACAACGACTGGATCTCGGTTACCTATGGGAATGGCCTGTTCGTCGCCGTGGCCCAGACCGGCAGCAACAACCGGGTGATGACGAGCCCCGATGGTGCCGTCTGGACGATCCGCACCTCCGCTGCCGATAACGCCTGGCGTTCGGTCACCTACGGGGGCGGTCTCTTCGTCGCCGTGTCCAACACCGGCAGCAACAACCGGGTGATGACAAGCCCCGATGGCGTCATCTGGACGATCCGCACCTCCGCTGCCGATAACGCATGGCTCTCGGTCGCCTACGGGGGCGGTCTGTTCGTCGCCGTGCCGAATGACGCCGGCAGCAACAATCTGATGACAAGCCCCGACGGCATCACCTGGACCAGCCGCCCCTCCGCTGCTCACAACGCCTGGCGCTCGGTCGTCTACGGCAATGGCCTGTTCGTCGCCGTGTCCTACACCGGCAGCAACAACCGGGTGATGACAAGCGGGGGGCTGATCCCTCCGCCGCCCGCGCCGCCGACCGCGGTCGCCGGGGACGCCACGGTCACGGTCACCGTAAGCCCCGGCAGCGGGCCCGGGGGCGCTGGGACTTCCGCCACGGTTACCGCAAGCCCCGGCGGGAACACCTGCACGGTCACCGGCGCGTCGGGCACCTGCACGGTCGCCGGTCTGACCAATGGCACCGCCTACCGCTTCACGGCAACCGCCACAAATGGTGACGGCACGTCCGCTGCATCATCCGCCTCGGGCGCCGTGACGCCGCAGGCGGCACCTGCCCCCGTCGCCGCGCTTGGGGCACGCACCCGGTGCACCCCCGGGCGATGCACGACCACCGGCGCGGTTCCCGCCGGTACGAAGCGCATCACCCAGTCGGCCACCACCGGCACGACGACGACCTCCCTCGCCCACCTGCTTGCGGGCCCCAAGGTGAAGACCGCCAAGGGCAGGTGCACCATCCGGACCACGGGCACGGGCAGGAAGGCGAAGCGCACCTACACGTGCACGATCCGCCTGACCAAGGGCCGGTGGACCCTCACCACCAGGGCGCTCCGCCCGGGCGGGGCCGTGGCGGCGCGCGCGGTGAAGGCCATCCGGGTGAAGTAGCCGGCACCCTGACCTGTGCGACGTCGAATCGTCCCGGCGGGGCGGCGTCCATACTCACTATCCAGTACGAGGGCCCGCACGAGCGATCCGTTTCGCCGTGCGGCGTAACAATCAGCCCCCGGATCAGCCATCCGCCCTGCCGGTGGCGAGCAGCGTGACGGCCGTGTCCATCGCTTTCTGCGCGCCGCCGATGTCGGGGGTATTCATGAGGAAGGCGAATGCGTACGGGATG
The DNA here is from genome assembly GCA_005792725.1 of Actinomycetota bacterium. Lineage (GTDB taxonomy): Bacteria > Actinomycetota > Thermoleophilia > Miltoncostaeales > Miltoncostaeaceae > SYFI01. The sequence goes on along the minus strand of SXQZ01000129.1, from coordinate 3,082 downwards.
CCCGACGTGCTGACGACGGTGCCGGCAAGGGAGGCCACGCCGTTGATGTAGCCGGTCTTGGCGTGCACGCGCTTGCGTACGCCCGGGCCTCTGAGGCGGCGGATCAGGGTGCCCTCCCCGCCCTGGGGAAGCGAGGCGATGAGCACGTCGCCCCACTCCGGGTCCGCCTGAGCCGCCTTGAGCACCCCGACCAAGGTGGCCGCCGATACACGATTGCTGTGTGAGAGCCCCGAGCCATCGACGAAGTCGTCCGATGCCACGAGAATCCCCCGGCCGCGCAGGAGCGTCTCCGCGCGCCGGGTCCCGGCCCGGGTTGATCCGTCTCCCACGCCGTAGGCGCCGACGTCCTTCGTGAGGGTCTCGGCCGTGAAGTTGTCGCTGTGGGCGTTCATGAAGTCGAGGATCCGCGCGAGCGGCGTGGATCGCGCCTGCGCGATGACCTCGCCGCCCGGCGCGTCGCGCCCTGCGCGGACGGACCCGGAGACCCGGACGCCTGCCCGCCGGAGGGCGGCGACCAGACGCTGGCCCGCCGCGACGGCCGGGCTGGCGACGTTGGACCCGTTGTCGGCCAGGTTCTGGTTGGTCGCGATCCCCGAGAGCGGGGGGCACTCCCAGCGGTAACTGCTGTTCCAGAGCGGGCCAGTGCGCTCGCGGTCGAACAGCGTCTCGTCCACCACCACGCCGCCCGTGATGCGCCGGATGCCCGCCTTGCGGACCTGGCGCGCCAGTTCCGGGATGGGCGTGCCCAGACCGTCGAGGTTCGCGTGCGAGTAGGCGCGCGTGGCGAGCATGGGGTCGCCGGAGCCGATCAGGTAGGCGGGCCCGTCCAGAGTGCCGTCCGGCCGGATGGCAGCGCCGGCCGCCTCGAGGCGCGTGGTGAACCGGAAGCCGGGCCCCAGTGTCAGCAGCGCCGCGGCGCTCGTGATGATCTTCATCGTGGATGCGGGGGCGAGCGCGGTGCCGGGGCGCCATTGGGCGATGGTGACCGGCCCCGCCGGATCAAGGCGCTCCACGAGCACGCTCACCGTCGGGTGCTTCGCGCCGAACGCATCGACGAGGGTGGCGACCGGGTTGGATTGTGCGGACGCCGATCCGGTCGCAGCCCCGGCCACGCCGGCGGCGATCAGGGCGATGATGGCCCCACGGGGCCTTCGGGAGGTACGACTCACGGCCTGCGGCACGCTAGCGGTGGCCCCGGCGCTGGCCTTGCCCGCCGGTGCCGTCACGACTGCACGGTGCCGTCGCGCCACCCGGTGCCGTCACGACTGCAGGGTGCCGTTGCGCCACCCGGTGCCGTCACGCCCGCCGGTGCCGTCACGACTGCACGCGGCCGTCACGCCACCCGGGGCCGTCACATCCTCAGGCGGCGGCCCGCACGCCCACGGCGTCCGCATCGTCCGGGAACCTATGGCCGGTCGCGAGGAGGCTGGTGATCACCAGCGTCTTGTCCACCCGCCCCTTGTAGATGGGGATCGACTGCTCAAGGCAATAACGCATGAGCCGGTCCGTGCGCATGCCGATGGCGTCGGCCATCGCGGTCGGGGTCAGGTGATTGGGCATCTCATCCTCCCTGTGCGACGTGTATGGGGGGAGGGTACGCCTGGGGGCGGACGGCGGGGTACGGCACCCCCGCTCGGAGCGCCGAAAACGACGGGCCCTGGGTTAGGATGCCCGGGCTTCATCGCGGGGTGTGGCGCCGCGTGGTAGCGCGCTCCGTTCGGGACGGAGAGGTCCCCGGTTCAAATCCGGGCACCCCGATGGAGCGCTGTCCATGGTCGAGGGGGAGGCATGATGGGCCCCGATTCCACTCCCGCGGAGGTTCTGGCCGGGACGCGCACGATCGCCGTGGTCGGCGCATCGCCGGACCCTGACAAGCCGTCGCATGGCGTGATGCGCTACCTGCTCGAGCAGGGGTACCGGGTCATCCCCGTGCGCCCGGGCGAGGGCGAGATCCTCGGCGTTCCGGTCGCGAACTCCCTCGCCGGTGCCGGTGGGCCGATCCACGTGGTGAACGTGTTCCGGCAGTCCGAGGCTGCCCCCGGAATCGCGCACGAGGCCGTCACGGCGGGTGCGGGGTGCCTGTGGCTGCAACCCGGGTGTGTCAGCGACGAGGCGGGCGAGATCGCCCGCCTCGCGGGGCTGGCGTTCGTGCAGGACCTCTGCGTCCGCGAGGTGCACGGGGCCGAGGGCATCGGGGCCGTGGGCCCCTCGCTGCTCCCCTAGACCGTGACCACGCCCTCGACCTCGGGAACCTCGCGGCGCAGTTCCGCCTCGATGCCCAGGGTGAGGGTGGCGGTGCTCATGGGGCAGCCCCCGCAGGCACCGAGCATGTGGAGGTGCACGAAGCCTTCGTCATCGAGGTCCACGAGCTCCACGTCGCCACCGTCCGCATGCAGCGCGGGGCGGATGCGCTCGAGCACGTCCTCGATTCGGGTCAGGGTTTCGACGTCCGCCATGGTTCCTCCGGTTCGCGTGGCGACGGCGCTAATGGTAGCGCGAGGGGTCCCCGGTGCCCGCTGAACCCGTCCGCGCCGCGGTGGTGCAACTGCTCGCCGACGAGGACACCGCGCGCAACGTCGCCCGGGCCGGCGCGTTGGTGCAGGCGGCCGCTGCGGCGGGTGCGGCTCTGGTGGTGCTTCCCGAGAAGTGGAACTGGTGGGGCCGGGGGGAGCGCACCGGTGAGGGAGCCGAGGCGCTCGACGGCCCATCGCTGACGGCCGCGCGCTCGTGGGCGCACGAACTCGGCGTGGCGATCGTGGCGGGCAGCGTGCTCGAGGCCACTGGTGACGGGGCGCGGGCCTTCAACACCAGCGTGCTCATCGGGCCCGACGGCCGTGACCGCGCCATCTATCGCAAGGTGCACCTGTTCGACGTAACGGTGGACGGACGGGAGCACTGCGAGTCGGAGTGCGTCGCTCCCGGCGAGGCGCTGGTGACGGGGGATCTCGTCGGCCTGCGGGTGGGCCTCAGCGTCTGCTACGACCTGCGCGTCCCCGAGCTCTACCGGTCGCTCACGCACGACGGTGCGACGGCCCTCACGGTCCCGGCCAACTTCACGAGGCCCACCGGCGAGGCCCACTGG
>SXQZ01000128.1 GCA_005792725.1 Actinomycetota bacterium | reverse complement strand
GCAGTTCGCGATACGAGCGCCGCGTCGAGCGGAACACCAGGCAGGCGCCGGGGCAGTTCATGGGCTTCACGGCGAATCCCTGATCATCCACCTCCGTGAAGTACATGTTGTCCTTGTAGTGCTCGTAGTGACCGCTCTGCTTCCAGAGCTCGTCCGAGAGCATCGTGGGGGTGCGGATCTCCTGATACCCCATCGCGCCGAGCTCCTCCCGCAGCGCGGCCTGGATCTCGTTGACGACGACCATCCCCCGGGGCAGGAAGAACGGGAACCCGGGCCCCGCCTCGTCGAAGTAGAAGATCCCGAGGTCGCGCCCCACGCGGCGGTGGTCCCGGGCACGGGCGGCCTCGAGGCGCTCGAGGTACCCGTCGAGGTCCGCCCGCGTCGGGAACGCCGTGGCGTACACGCGGGTGAGCATGGGGTTGGCCTCGCTCCCGCGCCAATACGCCCCGGCCACCGAGAGGAGCTTCACATACCCGATCTGCCCGGTGTCATGCACATGCGGGCCGCGGCACAGATCGATGAAGTCGCGCTCGCGGTACAGCGACACATCGGCCTCACCCTGCCGCCCGAGTTCCTCGACCTGATTCACCTTGTACGGCTGCCCGCGCCCATCAAAGAAGGCGCGCGCATCGGGGATGGTCATCACGCTGCGCTCGAAGGGCGCCTTCGCCTTCGCAATGCGGTTGATCTCGGCCTCGATGGCCGGGAAGTCATCCTCGGTGAGCGGCTGGTCGAGTTCGAAGTCGTAGTAGAAGCCGTCCGCGATGGGCGGCCCGAAGCCGAACCTCGTCCCGGGAAACAGGCCCATCACGGCCTCGGCCATCACGTGGGCCGCCGAGTGGCGCATGACGTACAGGTGGTCGTCGCCGCTCTTCCCGGTGACGATCGCGATCTCCTCGCCGTCGGCGAGGGGACGGGCGAGATCGCGGACCTCCCCGCCGACGCGCACGGCGAGCGCGGCCCGGGCGAGCCCCGGGCCGATGGCGGCCGCGGCGTCGTGTCCCGTGGCGCCATCGGGCAGGTCAAGCCGGTTCCCGTCGGGGAGGACGACGTACATGTGGTTGGCGTGCTCCTCGTGCGGGCGGTCGTGACGGCGGCCGATGCTAGCAACGGCCGCCGTCATCGGCGGCCCCCTTGCGCCCCCGGCGGCGCCGGGGGAAGATCCCCGGCGACATGCGCTGGCTGCTGTGCGGATCCTCCCCCACCCCGGTCGTCCGTCGGGTGGTTCCCACCCTCCTGGTGGCGCTGCTACTCGCCCTGTTCGGCACCGCCCTCCTCATCTGGGCGCCCGGCGTCCCGGGCCCAGCGTGGGCGCGGGGGGCATACGTGATGTTCGTGGTCATCGCGCTGAAGGTGCCGCTCATTACGGTGCTGTGGTGGCTGATCGCCCGGAACCGCGAGTGGCCCGGGGCCCGACCGCAGTGGCTGCCGCCCGAGTCGGCGGAGATCCTCGCCTACCTCGAGACGCAGGCGCGCCGGGCCGCTGAACTGCCGGATGCCGCCGACCGGCTGCGCTACCTGTCCGAGGAGGCATGGCACGTGGCTGACCGCCTGGAGGGCGATGCCAAGGTCGATGCCCTGACCGTGGCGCTGCGCATCGATGGGATGCGCACGCACGCCCACCGGGAGCACCATGAGCACTGATCCCCTCCTGCGCGACACCCCCGGAATCGGGGACGGGACGGATGTGCACCTTCTCCTGGCCGCGCTGGTCGCAGAGCGCGAGGGCCAGCGGTGTCTCATACAGGGGAATGAGGCCGCCGCCCGTCCGTACCTGCGCGCCGCCGCCGCGGCCTATCTCGCGTCATACGCCCATGCCCCGCCACGCTCGTGGGGACGGCTGATCGGCGCGGTGAAGGCGTCCGTGCTCGCCGACGAGGGACCTGCCACGGCGCGGGTGGCCGCGGACGCCCTGGGCGGCGTGGCCGACAGCCCGGCCTCGTGCTATCTGGCCGCGCTGTGCGCCCTGGTGGCAGGCGACGACGACCGTGCTCTCCGACATGCCCCGGGCATGCGCGAGGGCGGGGATGCCTTCGCGCGCGCGGCCGACGCCGTCGAGGCCATCGCCCGCGGGGATGCCGAGGCCCTCGAACGCACGCGGGCAGCGATGGACGCGGACTTCGCGGCCCGGGACGCACATCTCACGGGCGTACCGATCGCCGATACGTCTCTGATGATGCGGAACATCTCCAGAATGCGAAGGTCTGGTAAAGACGGCGCGGGACAGACACCGTAAGGCTTGCGTCTCGCTCCCAGTCGTGTATAAACCAGTTATGCGTTCGGACTCCCCGTGGGTCCGGATGGCATGGCGGTATTGAGCGGCGGACGTTCCGAGGTCGGGGGGCCTCGGTAGCGCGGGAAATCGGGGGGTTCCCCGCGCCGTCCGCCGCCGACCGCTTTCCTGCGATGCTGTGGGCCGTGGATCCGGTTCGCACACGCGTCGGCGCGGCGGCAGCGTCCCTGCTCACGGCCAACTGGCGCGAGGGGACCGGACGCACGGGCGTCCGATACGCGTACACCTGTCCCGACGCGGCCAAGTACCCCTACCAGTGGTTCTGGGACTCCCTCATGCACGCGCTCGCATGGAATGAGGTCGATCCCGCGCGGGCGGCCGCCGAACTCCGGTCGCTCGCGGCCGCGCAGCAGCCCGACGGCCTGATCGGGCACACAACGTTCTGGGACGCTCCCGTCCGCCTCACCCGGCTGGCCTTCTACAATGTACGCCGGCGCGACGACCTGGCGACCGCCACCATCCAACCGCCGTTCCTCGGCTGGGTATGGGCCGAGGTGGCGGCGGCCCTCGGCGACGACGCGTTCGCCGCCGAGGGCCGAGACGTCGTGGCCCGGTACCACGCCTGGATCGACCGCGAGCGGATTGACGCCACCGGACTCGCCTGGGTCATCCTCCCCGACGAGACCGGGTGCGACGGGTCGCCCGTGTTCGATGCCGCGCTGGGATGGCGGCGGCACGGCACCCCCGGCTTCGCCGCGCTCGTGGCCGATGTCCGGCGCCACGCCTTCTCATTCGCGCGCATCCGGGCCGCGGGTGGCTTCACGGCCGCCTGTCCCCTGGTCAACACGGCGCTGGCGCTGGGGCATCTGGGCCTCGCGGCGCTCGGCGTCCCGGGTGCACGGGACCGCGCCCGGGAGATCACCGGCGCGATCGTCGCGCACCTGTGGGATGACCGCGCCGGCATCTTCCGGCTGCTCGGCCCCGATGGCCGCCCCTCGCCGGTGACCGTCTGGCAGGGGCTCGCCCCGGCCGCCCTGCCCGACCTGCCGGACGGTATCCGCACACGGGTGATCGATGAGTGGCTCCTGCGCAGCGACCGGTTCTGGCCGCGGCATCCGGTGCCGTCGGTCAGTCTCGACGATCCCTCCTTCATGCGCGGGGACGGATGGCTCATCCCGAGGTACTGGCGGGGGCCCGCGTGGCCCTTCACGCCCCCCTTCATCGTGCCCGCCCTCCTCCTGGCCGGGCGGCACGCGGATGCCGCGGCGCTCTGCACCCGCATCGACGAGCGGCTCGACGCCCAGGGGTTCCGCGAGTACACGGACCCGTTCGATGGAACCGGTATGGGTGCCCGGGGGTTCAGTTGCCAGGCAGTGGTGCTCGCGGTGCACGCCTGGACCGACCGGCCACCGATCCCGGTCCGGAGCTAACCGGCGAGGGCACGCCGCAGGGCCATCACGCGCTCGAGCGCGGCCTGCGCGTCACCACGGCGAATGCGCCCATCGGCGATTGCCCGGGCCACGCCACGCACGGCCGTGCGGGCCTCCGCCTCGCTGGTCGCCACGATCACCAGGTCCATTCCCGCCGCGGCGGCCGCGGCCGAGGCACCCGCCGTACCGCCCCACGGACGCAGGGCCGGCGTGTCGATCGCATCGGTGATGGTGACGCCGGTGAAGCCCAGATCGCCGCGCAGGAGCCCCTCGACCACCGGGCGCGACAACAGCGCGGGCCGCGGCGACAGCGCCGGGAACACGATCGACGACACCATGACCATCGGGGCCCCGGCCCGGATGGCGGCCCGGAACGGCTGCATCTCGCGCTCGAGCACCGCGCGCGACGCGGTGACGCGCACCACCGCATCGTCGGTGTTCACCCGTGCGCGCCCGAACCCCGGGAAGTGCTTGGGTGCCGCCGCGACACGGGCATCCCCGAGACCCCGTGCGAAGGCGGTGCAGGCCATGGACACCGTCGCCACATCGGCGCCGAAGGCCCGGCCATCCCGGGCGAGGTCGCCGCCACGCCGCGCGACATCGCAGACCGGCGCCAGATCCGCAGTGATGCCCCCCGCACGCAGTGCCCGGCCGGTTGCGGCCCCCTGGGCGCGGATGCCCGCGGTGCCGAGTGCGGCGCCCATGCGCGCCGCACTCATCGCGGGCGGCGCCCACGGCAGCCGCTTCACGAGGCCGCCCTCCTGATCCACCATCACGAGCAGCGGTGCGTCCAGGCCCGCAGGCCGGGGGACCGCCTGCACCTGCGTCGTCAGGCGGCGCAGCGCGCGGCGGCTCGGGGCATTGCGTGCGAACAGGATGACGCTGCCCACTTCGCCCCGTCCGATGGCCGCGCGCAGTGCGGGACTCACCCGGGGTCCGTCCACGGGCCATGTGATCCGCTGCCCCGCGAGCTGGGCATCGGTGGGCCCGCGGGCCGCTCCGGCGCTGACGCCCAGACCGAGCCCCAGACCGCAGGTCAACACGCCCACGATGCCCCGGCGGGTCATGACACCGTGGCCCATCCGACCGCGACCCCGAATGCGTTCTTCTGCGCACGCATGGGGTTCGCGCTGCTGAACGCCTGCGCCGGGTCGTCGGGAATGCGCCGTACCACCACGAGTTCGATGTCCGCCGGGGACGGCATCGGGCTCACGCGCTTCACGTACGACACCAGGACCAAGCGGGCGTCCTTGCGGTTCAGTCCCGTGGGGTCGGATCCCGCGAAGCGGAACTCACCGACCGCGGGCCACGACACCACGGGGGCGCTGAAGTCCTTGCCGGTGAGCCGGCGGTACCCCAACGTCGATCCGGCCAACTGGGGGAGGCGCTTGCCGGTGCGCGCATCGCGGACGATGACGGTGAGGTCGGTTCGGCACACCGCCTCGGCATCCTCGTAGATCCGGATGCGTGACACCACGCGCAGGGCGCTCGCACCGTCGGGGGCGGCCTGGGTGCGCGCGGTGCGCGCGGCCTGCTGGTAGAAGGTCTGTGTGCACGGCACCGCAACCGGCGGGGCCGGGGGTGGCGCAGGCGCGGTCGGGACCACCGTCGCGCTCGCGGCCGGGGGCGATGCGCCGGACGATGACGACACACCGGCCGAGAGCGTGTAGTCGGTGCCGGCGGAGAGCCCACCGAGGGTCAGCCCGCCGGCCGAGAGCGGCGCGGTGGCCGTGGCCCCACCCGGGCTGGCCACCACCCGTACGACGGGGTCCCGCCACGCACACGTTGCGGTGTCGGGGGTCCACGTGACCGACGCGCTGCCGATGCCCGGGGCGGCCGTGATGGCCGTGGGGGAGGTCACCGTGTCGCAGATCCAGTCGCGGGCCGCGGTCACCCGTGCATAGACGCCGGGCCGGTCCGGGGTGCCGCACAGGTAGCCCCAGCTCGTGACCCCGACCACGACGCCCCGGCCATTGGCGGTCGTCGTGAGAGGGCCGCCGGAGTCGCCGGCGCACGAGTCGTTGCGCTGTGCGCCCGGGGCGGGGCGATTGCCCGCACAGAGCATCACCTCGGCGATGACATCGGTGCTGTAGAAGCCCGCGCAGGTCGGGTCGGACAGCAACGGGATCCCACCGTTGATGCTCTGGAGCCCATCCGATGTGGCGTCGGCGGGCGGACCTTGGCAGGTTCCCGGGGTGGCAAGGTCGGGAGTGCAGGACGTGAGCCCCCACCCGGCGATGCGCGCATTCAACGCACCCGCGGTACCGGCCGTCTGCGCCGCGGTGATGGCGGAGTCATCCGAGGGCGACGGCAGGGCGACCGCGGTCGCCGTGGTCGGGGCGGGGAGGCGCAGCAGGGCGAAGTCCCAGGCCACCGTGACCGGATTCCACGAGGGGTGAACCCTTGACACCTCGGGCGTGATGGCCGCACCCGGGCTGCTCTGGAAGTAGGCACCGGGGTACACGCGCGTCGCCGCCGCCTCCGCCACCACCGCGCAATGGGCAGCCGTGAGCACCCACCGCGCGTTGATGACGGACCCCCCGCACAGGTGGGGCCCCGGAGCCACCAACGCGATGAACGGCCAGTCCGCGGCGACCGCGGGGGTCAGATTCGGGCCCACGATGCGCGGGGACATCCCGGAGTCGGCGGCAGCGGCCGCGGGACCGGCGGCGACCAGCACGAGCAGGGCGGTGAGCAGGCGCATTCAGGACCGAGCGTAGCCATCGGCGCCCCGTGCACCCCTCCCGCAGGGCGCCCCGGACCGCCCGCCGGGCCCTACGCTGTCGGCGTGGTCATGGACACCGGCGAACGGACCCCCCGCACATGACCGATGTGGTCACGTCCCACTCCATCGCGGCGGGCTACTCGGAGGCCGCCCCCGACTACGACGCCGCCGTGCACTACAACCTTGAGGGTGCCCGGCGCCTCGTGGCCGCCCTGCCCGATCGCGGCTACCGTCGCGTGCTCGACGTCGGGTGCGGCACCGGAGCCGGGTCGCTGGCCATGGCCAACCGGTTTCCGTCGGTTCGCGAGATCACCGGCGTCGACCCCTCCGCGGGAATGCTCGACGGGTTCCGTGCCCGCCTCGATCCCCTCGGCGACGTGCGGGTATCGCTGGTCGAGGCGGGCGTTGACGACATGGCCGTGGCGGACGACGCATTCGACGCGGCGATCATGACGATGTCGTTCCACTGGTTCCCCCGGAAGTCGGAGGCCACACGCCGGATCGCCCGGGCCCTCGCCCCGGACGGCATCGTCGCCGCGGTACTGCCGGGCCGGGGCGTTGACGAGGAGTTCCGCCGACTGCTGGCGGAGGTCGAACCGCCGAACATGGCCTTCCTCGGGTCGTTCCAGGCCGCACCGCGGTCGCTGCACCAGATGGAGGGCTACCTCGAAGGGGCCGGGCTCGAGGTGCTGGACCTGTGGACCGAACGGCGACTGCGCCGGTCAACCGTGGACGCCTACCTCGAGCGCATGCGCGTGGTCGCCGGGCACCTGGGCCGGGCCATGGCCCCGGACGCTCTTGAGCGCAACCTCACTGCGCTGCGCGCCCGGATGGAGGACGCCGCCGGCCCCCGCGGGTTCGAATACGAGTTCTGCAAGCTCTTCGTAATCGCCAGGAGGCCCGGGTGAGTGATCGCCGCGGGCACCGCGCCGGGGGAACCCCGGCGCGGGACACACAACCGCCGGGAGGCACGGATGACTGAGGGCCGCGACCTTGTCGCCGAGGGATTCACCGAGACCGCGTCGGACTACGAGGACGCGGTGCGGTTCAACATCGAGGGCGGGCAGCGCCTGGTGATGTCCATCCCGGCGGGGCACTACGACGACGTGCTGGACGTCGGCTGCGGCACCGGCTGGACCACGCAGGCGGTGATCGACCGCTTCCGCCCCGCGCGCATCACGGGGGTGGACCCGTCCGAGGGCATGCTCGGGCAGTTCCAGACGAAGGTCGGCGGGATCGATGGCGTGGCGATCACGCTGGCGCAGGGCACCGTGGAGGACATGCCCGTGCCGGATGGGGCCTTCGACCTGATCGTGTGCTCGATGGCCTACCACTGGTTCCCGCGCAAGTGGGAGGCCGCGAAGGCCATGGCGCGCGGACTGCGGCCCGGTGGCGTCATCGCGATCCTGTGCTCGGGGCGCGGAGGCGAGCAGGCCTACCGCGACCTCCTCGCCAATCTCGAACCTCCGAACTACGTATGGCTCGGTGCCTTCGACGCGGTGCAGCGCGATATCCCCGAGATGGAGGACTACCTCGTTCAGGCCGGCCTCGAGCCGGTGGACATCTGGATGGAGCGCCGCGTGCGCCACACGACGGTGGAGGCCTACCTCGAGCGCATGCGCGTCGTGGCGGGGCACCTCATCGGCGACCAGACCGACGAGACCCTGGCCGCCTACATGGAGCAGGTCGAGCGGGCCATGCACGAGGCCTCGGGACCCCGCGGCTGGACCTACGACTTCACCAAGCTCTTCGCGATCGCGCGGAAGCCGGGCTGACCGCAGCCGGGTACCGCGTCGCACGCGGCGCGGTACCGTGATGGCGTGCCCCGCGCCCTCCGGACCTTCGCCGGCATCGTGGCGCTCACCGTGCTGGCCCAGACGGCGGGCGCCGCGTCGTTCTCGTACGACGCGACCACCCGGGTGCTGCGGCTCACGGCTGCCGCAGGCGAGGTCCTGCACGTCGAGAGCAGCTCACCCGGGCCGGGCTCGCCCCTGTATCTGATCAGCGCGAGCGCGGGTGGGGTGCCCGCCGCATGGACCGGCACCAACCGCCCGGGCCTCCTCGCGTTCTCGGTTCCGACGTCTCCGCCGGGGTACGGACTGACGATCGAGCCCGACGTCACGGGCGGCCTTCCACTCGACCACATCGAGGTGATTGACGACACCGGCCCGGTGGAGGTAACGGTCGCGGGCGGGGCGCAGCCGTATGCCGACCCCATCTCGGTGTCACTCGCCAACGCGTCGTCAATCGCGCTGGTCCATGATGCGGAGGGCGACCCGATCGCATTCGGAACGGCGTCGCTGTCCGTCAACGCCCCGGAGATCCGCCTGCGGAGCGACATCGTCACGGCCGGATCCCTGAGGCTGGTGTCGTCCAATCCCATCAAGCTGATGAAGCCGGCTCCGGTCACCGGGCTCCCCACGCTGTCGCTGACGGCGAGCACGCTCGTGGCCACCAGCGCGATTGTGGGCAACGCGACGGGCACCGCCAATGTGCTCTCGGTGAATGGGCCGTGGCAGACGTACACGGTCACGAACACCGCCCGGATCGCGGCGCCGGGCACCACGCGCCTTCTGGGCGACCTCTCGGCCGCGATCGTGGTGGACCTCGGCCCGCTCGAGGTCGGCGGCTACGGAATACGGCGCACCATCACGAGCCCCGTCATCGACGTGGGTTCGGTGACCGGCGGCTTCAGCGCCTGCGGAGGGCCGGACGTCGTCGGCATGTGCGACGTGGGTGCACAGGCCCCGGCGAGTGGTGGCGAGATCACCTTCGACGGTGACGTTTTCAGTACGGGGGACTGGCGCGACCTGACGGCGGTGGAGGTCACGGGGGCGGCACACCTGACGGGCGACATCAACGCGCCGATCGGCGGAATGGTCTTCCGGGACCGCCTCACCATTGGCGGCGCCGCCACGCGGCGTATCACCGCCGGCATGCTCCAGACGCTCGGCGGCCTGGGCCAGGACCTGGCCCCGTGCGCATCGGGCGCGATCTCCGGCTGCGCCGGCGTGGGGGTGCACATACCACCCGTGCCCACCACCGACCTCGTGGTCGACGCCCTGTGGGTGAACGCACTCACGGCGTATATGCCCGGGTCCATCACGGCGCTGCAGCCCGTGCTCACCCCCGTCACCGGCATACGGACCTCGACAATCCAGTCGGGAGGCAGGGTGGATCTGCGCGCCGGTGCGTCCATCGCGCACGGAGGCTCGCTGACGCTGTCCGGCGCCCCGACCATCCTCGCCGGCGTACGCCCGCCCGCGGCACCCGGGTCCATCGGGACGTCCGTCGATCCGGGCCCCTGCGCCCCCGGGCCGCTGCTGGTCATCGGGGACTGGCACCTCACGGCGCCCATCGAGTGCCTCTCCACGCTCACCACGGCCCAGGGGACGTCCACGGTGTCCGCAGACGTCACCACCGATGCGCATCAGGGGTACGGTGGCCCCGTGGTGCTCGACCTCGGATCGGGCGCGCGCACCCTCCGTGCCGGCGGCGGGTCCAACGTTGCCTTCAACGGCGGGGCGGTCAGTGCCACCTGGAGCCCCGCCACCGGGGACGTGGCCTCGTACACGGCCACGCTCACGCCATCCGGGGACTCCTGCACCACACCGGACGCATCCACGGCGTGCGCCCTCGGGTCCAGCGCCCCCGCGCCGCAGGTCACCGCGTCGGTCCGGGCCAACGCCCGGGCCGCGGCTCCGGCGGCGGGCACGGGCACGGGCACGGGTGGTAGCGGCCCGGTGACTCGCCCGCTTCCCACGGGCACCACCACCCGCCGCCGGGTGGCCCGCGGCTCGCGCACCGTGCTCACCAGACTCATCGTCCCGCCGGCCTCGCGCGGCGTGCGCACGTGGTCCGAGAGGGGCCCGTGCGGGATCCTGCGCGGGCGCCTGGTCGCGCCCCGTCGCCCGGCGACCTGCACGCTGTCGCTCGCCGTCGCCCGCTATCGGCGCACGTCCGCGTGGACCGGTCGGGCCACGGTCGTCATCCGGTAATCGCCGTCAGGCGCTGAGGAAGCCGTCCACGAGGTTGGCGACGATGCGCGCGCCCGCGGTATCGAGATGCACGCCGTCCGGCGAGAGCAGGAAGCCCGCGCGCTGGGCGATGTCGTCGTACGAGCGGCCGAGTGTGAAGTGCCCCACGAGCGACTCCACCCCCGGGCGCCACGAACCCGTGTACGCGGGCCCCTCCTCCCTCCCCGTGGACACGATGACCTCGGCCATGCGCTCGTGCACCGGGAGGTAGGTGGCACCCGTCGCATCCGCCACATCCCGGATGACCGCGTTGAGATCACGCACGGCGTCGTTGGCGGGCGAGTCGAGGTCCTGCCCGAGCGGGGGCAACGAGCAGATGGCCACGTGGGTGCCCGCGGCGTGCAGGCGGTTCACGACGGCCCGCAGGCACTCGCCGAACCACTCCGGTGATGGATCGCACGGCAGCCCCTTGGACCGCCGTGTCATCTCGCGGTTCTCGTCCGAGAGGGTGGCCTGCACATCGTTGGTGCCGATGAGGATGACCGCGTACGCCGGATCGCAGGCCATCACCCCCGCCATGTCCTGCAGCATCTCCCAGGCCACGCGCCCGTTGACGCCGCCGTTCACGAATGCGAGGTCCAGGTGCTGCTGCCGGAGCATCCGCACGAAGTCCACGCTCGCACGGCCGCGTACGATGCTGGCGCCCAGGACAGCGACCACCGGACGCCGGGTGCGCTCATCCGGGGGCAGCGCGAGGAACGACGCGACGTCGCCGGCCGCGGCACCCTGCACGTCACGGACGGTCTTGGCCAGCACGCCGATCCCGGCGATGCCCGCGGCCAGAATGGCCATGCCTACCGAGCGGCTCACGCGCATGGCCTCACGCTACCGGGTGCACCGGCCCGCGCGGCTCCGGGTCACACGCAGATACGCGGGTGCCACCCCGCGACGTCCACGCTCACGGATGCACTGAACGGGTTGAACCCAAGGCTGATACGGCCCGAGAGCACCGTGAACCAATTCCGCAGGACCTCACCCTCGACGTCAGCGCTGCCGCTCCCGTGGATGCTGAAGTACGATGAGGTCGTCCCCACGACCAGGGAGATCGGGGCGGTGAACGCCGCCGCGCACCCGACGCCTCGATGGCTCCACGAGCGGCTCCTGCTGCCGCCCGCCCCACAGATCACGCCTCTGCGCCGCGGTGTACGACCGCCGCGCGCTGGCCACCCTCCACCTCCGTCTCGTCGGACGACTGGATGAAGGGTTGTGTTGACGGTGTGAATCCACCGCAGCGCTTTTCACGCTGTCCCGTTCGTCACTGGGAACCCGCTTCTCGCGGCGAAGGCGAGCGAGCTCCTCTCGTTCGGTGTGGGTAAGGCCCTCCCTCTCCCCGCGGTCGATCGCCGCCTGCCTGGCCCAGCGGCGCACCACGGACCCGGTCAGATCCATCCCGGCCGATTGCCGGGATGGATCTGCCGCTTGATTCGATCCGTTCGGGCGTCCGTGCCATGAATTCCGGGCTGAATCTCCGGTCCTGTCGGTGTTGCATTGGTTTCCCCCTTCAGGCGGCATCACCGCCCTAACGGAGGTGTCCACCGAAGCGGGGGAAGCCCAATCCCACGGAGCGTCGCGGCCCGGCGGTGTGACGGCCGGTTGGGGATTGACCCCCCTCGAGAGACG
>SXQZ01000127.1 GCA_005792725.1 Actinomycetota bacterium | reverse complement strand
GGTGCCGGTGAGGGCGACCCGCAGGGGCACGATCACCTGCCGCGCACTCACCCTGACCACGCGCCGGCTCGTGAGACGGGCCGTGGCGCGCGCGACCTCCGTGGCCGCCGCCGACGGGGCGGGCGGCGGCGCCGGGGCGGGCAGGGCACGGGTAATGGTGAGGGCGTCGCGCGTCACCCCGTCCACCGACACGAACGCCGCGGTCAGGGTGGTGGCGTCCGCCGTCAGGCGCATGGCGCCATTCGACCCGCTGTAGTGCGTGCGGCTGCCGACGGCGGCCGACGCCGGGAAGGCGGTGACCGCCTGGCCACCCACGCCGTTCACCACATACGGCAGTCCATCCACCTCGAGGCGCTCATAGAAGTGGTCGTGGCCGTTCAGGACCAGATCGGCGCCCCACTCACGATAGGGCCAGCGCATCGCCGGGTACGGACCGCGCACACTCGAGGTCCAGGGTGGGTGGTGCAGGACCACCACCCGGAAGGGGGCGTCCGATGCCGCCAGCGCCGTCTGCAGCCAGGCCCGCTGCGCCGCCATGTCCGATGACGACCGCATGGCCTCGTCGCTGTCGAGCATGAAGAAGTGCACCGGGCCGGTGCGCAGGTCGTAGTAGCGCTCATTGCCCGGCAGGGCGAAGTAGCCCAGGTAGTTGGAGAGTCCCGCATCGGAGTACTCATGGTTGCCCGCGATGGGCCACAGGCGGTTCGTCGGGGCCGTACCACCGGCGCAGTGGGGGCCGCTGGCCACGCCCGCCATGAAGGCGCAGTAGTACTTCCCCACCGTGATGTCGTACTTCCCGGTGCCCGACCCCCCGGCGGCGGCGTAGTAGTTGTCGCCCAGCAGCACCACGTGGTCGGGCGACCACCCGGCCACCATCGCGGCGACCGCCGCCTCGTTGGCGTTGTCCACGCCGGGATCACCCACCACGGCGATGGACGAGGTGCCCAACGCCGGAACGACCGCTGCCAACGCGGCGAGGCCGGCAACCACCCCCGTGCGAAGGCACGCGGTCATGACGCGTACCTCACAAGCGGCTGCCCCGCACCTTCAGAGAGCGTCGCGTAGTCCGCGCAGGCGGGATCAACGGCGATGGCCTCGCCCTGGGGCTCGCGCATGTAGGGGCGGACGGAGCCCGCGCCCAGCAGGGCGGCACCAATGCCGGACGCCGACTCGTGCACGCGCACCGCGTCGTAGGTCTTCACGGCAACGACGGTGCCGTCGGCACACGCATCGGCGCCCACTACCCCGCCGTACGGCATCTCACCGACCAGGTGCATCATCCCGGTGCCCGCCGCCACCTGTGCGGCGGTGGCGCGGTACACGCGCGAGCGCGCCTCGCGCTTGGTGATGACGTAGAGATCGCCCGAGGTGCGATCCGCCACCAGGGCCTCGGCATCGCGGGCGCCATCGGGATACGACAGGCTGATCACGACGGGCGCGACCGCCGGCAGCGTGGTGCCGGCAGGCAGCCCCCAGAGGGGCGGCTCGGCCACCCGGTAGATGCGCACGGCCGGCCGCACCGCCGCGTTGTCACCGATATCGCCCACGAACAGGGCCTCCCCGCCGCCCGGCCCGGTGCCCAGTGCGATGTCCTCGACGTCATACGCACTCACCCCGGTCAGCGGCAGCGTGGCGCGCACCGTGCCGCCCCAGCCGAGGGCGAAGACGCGGGCCGCGTCACCGCTGTCGTTGTGGGTCCACAGCACGCCCTCCTGCCCCCGGCTCCAGGCGAGCCCGGACGCCTCCGTGATCGGGGGCCCGATCACGCCGAACACCGCCCGCGTCGTACCGGCCAGGCGCGGCGCGGGCGATGGCGCAGGGGGTGGAGTGATCGGGGGCGGGGCAGGGGCAGGCAACCCCGGGGAGGGCCCGGGATCCCGATCGGGCGCCGGTCCTCGGGCGGGGTCGGGGCGCGCAGCGACGCCATCGGCGCCGGGGGCGGCAGTCGCGGTACCGGTACGGGGAATGACGGGTCCCTGGACCCACGCGCGGGCCATGCGGATGGCGCGGCGCGGAATACGTGCGGCCATGCGGACCTCCAACGCATCACCAGCGGGAACCGCACACGCATCGAGGGTGGCGGCAGCGAGGGGCACCCGGAGGGACACGGTCCCACGCCGGACCCGCAGGCGCGTCCGGCGCCCCACGACCGCAGCCGACGATCCGAGCCGTACCGTCACGACGAGCCGGGAGGTGCGGGCGGGTACGCCCGATGCCCTCACGGCCATCCAGGCCGCGTTGGCCCGGCACACCGGCGTGGTCGCATGAACGCGCATCGGCACGGCGCCGGCGACTGACGCCACCGCGAGCGCGCAGGCACCGGCGATCAGGGGCATGCGGAAGGTCATCTGCCCATGGTCGCGCGGGAACCCGCGCCCGGCACCACCCGGGGGGGCGGTTCATACCCTTCGGCAACAGAACCCTTGCGCATCCATGAGATGGCGGGCGGGAACGCGGTGACGGGCGGGTACGCTCACCCGCGATGAATGCCCCCGTGCTCTTCGACGCGACCCCGCTCGATCGCGACCATGCCGCGAGGGGAATCGGCGTGGCCGTGCGGGGCATGGCCGAGGGGCTCGCGGCGGCGGGAGACGACCGCCGGCCGGCCTTCCTCGTCGCGGGTGACGGCGAGAACGCCCCGCTCACGCCCGAGCGCTACCCGGTGCGCTGGCCCGACTTCCGGGTGCGGCGCATGCCCGACCCCTGGCCACTCGCCACGGTCGAGCGGCACGTACGCAGGCTGCGTCCCCGCCTGTTCCACGCCACCCAGCCCGAACTGCTGCCGGACGGCGTGCCCGCGGTGGTCACCCTGTACGACCTCATCCCCGCCGCGTTCCCACGGCTGTTCCTGTCGGGCGCGGGTCACGCCGCCGAGGCGCGCGCCTATCACCGGTGGCGGAAGCGGCTGCCTGAGGCCCGCCTGCTGCTGTGCATCTCGCAGGAGACCGCCGACGATGCCGTGGCGCTGGCCGGCGCCGACCCCGCCCGCGTGCGGGTGATACCCCTGGCCGCGCCACCGGCCGTCCTCCCGGCTGGCGAGGTACCCGCCGAGCCGTACATCCTGATGACGGGTGGCCTGGAGCCCCACAAGAACCCGTGGCCGGTGGTGGGTGCACTGGCCATGCTGCCCGAGCCGCTCCGCCTGGTGATGACCGGGCCGTGGGGTGGCCGCCGCGTGCGCCTGCTGCGCGACTATGCCCACCGCACCGGGGTGCTCGACCGCATCGACCTGCTCGGCCATGTGCCCGCGTCGCACCTCTGCGCCCTGCGCCAAGGTGCCGTGGCGGTGGTGGTGCCCAGCCTCAAGGAGGGCTTCGGGCTCCCGGTGCTGGAGGCCATGACGGCCGGAGTGCCCGTGGTGGCCAGTGACACCCCGGCGCTGCGCGAAGTCGGCGGTGATGCCGCCCGGTACGAGAACCCGTTCAACACCGCGGGGTGGGCCGACGCCATCGCCGAGGCGTGGCAGGAGCCCGACATCCACAAGGCCGCATCCATCGGCGGACCTTCCCGCGCAATGCAGTTCTCCTGGGACCGCACCACCGCCCTCATCCTGAGCGCCTACGACGAGGCGCTGGGGCAGTGACCGTCCGCGACCGCCCGCCCGGATCCGGCGGGGATCACACCGCCGCGGTCATCGTGCGGGATGATGAGGGGGCGCTGGCCCCGTGACCGCCCGCTCGCGCCCGCTCGTGATGGTTGACCAGCGCCTCGCGCAACGCAGGCGCACCGGCATCGCGCGGGTCATCACCCGGACGCGTGAGGCGATGACGGCCGATCCGCCCCCCGACATGGACGTCATGTGGGTGAGCGGACCCCGCGGGCTGCCGCGCCGCAACGCCCTCACCAGCCTCGGCAACCTCATCCTCGACATGCTCTGGCTCGGCGTGCTCCTGCCGCGCCGGGCGCGCAGGCACGGGGCCAGCCTCATCCATGTGCCCATGAACTGGGGGCCCCTGCGCGGACGCACGCCCACCACGGTGATGATTCAGGACCTCGCCTTCGAGCGGATGCCCGCGGCGTACCCGCGGGGATTCCGCCTTTGGGCATCGCTGCTCGGACGGCGCAGCGCCGGGCGCGCACGTCTGGTAATGGCGACGACCGGCGCCGGGGCCCGGGACATCGAGGAGATCTACGGGGTGCCGCGCGAGCGCATCCACGTGGTGCATCTGGGCAGCACCCCGGACGACCAGGTCCTGCGGCACGGGCGTGAGCCATTCATCCTCGCCGTCGGCGAGTTCGAGCCCCGCAAGCGGGTGCTCGACCTCATGGATGGCCACGACCGCTACTTCGCCTCCACCCCGGCCGAACCGCCCATCTGCCGGCTGGTCATCGCCGGTGCCGGGGGCAGCCAGGCGGCCGCGGCCCACGCGCGGCGTGGCCTGGGGTGCGACCTGCTCGGCTTCATCGACGATGAGGACCTGCACGATCTCTACCGCCGGGCCACGCTGTTCGTGAGCCTGTCGGCTTATGAGGGGTTCGGGCTGCCGATCGTGGAGGCCATGGCCCATGGCTGCCCGGTGCTGGTGGCCGACAACTCCTCCCAGGCGGAGGTGGCGGGCGAGGGCGCCTTCCTCATCCGCGACCCATCACCCAACGCCGTCGCGGCGCGGCTCTCCGAGGTACTCGCCGACCGGGACGCGCTGGCCCGCCGGGGCGAGGCCGCACGCGAGCGTGCCGCCCACCTCTCGTGGACCGCGACCGCCCGCGGGACCGCGGAGGTGTGGCGCGAGGCCCTGGGGCTGCCCCGATGACGGCGACATGAGGGTGGTGGTGACGGACGGGGCGTCGAACCGCTGGCCCATGCCCGAATGGGCACGCCGCTGGAGTGGTCGCGGTGGGCACCGAGCCGGGGCCACGGCCCGCGCCCGGATGGGCACGCCGTGAGGGTGGCGGTGGATGCCCACGCGGTGGCACAGCCCACCGCCGGCGACGCGGGCAACGCACGATGGATCGAGAGCCTCATCCATGCGCTGGTCGCCACCGCGGGACCGGGCGACGACGTGGTGGCGATGATCGCCCACGATCAGGCCCGCGAGCGCATTGATCCCGCGGTGGCCCTACTCGAGGTCACCGACCGCAACGTGCCGCGCCTCACGGGTGGCGCGCCACGTGCGATGGAGCGCGCCCGGGCCGATGTGGGCGTGTTCAACTATGTGGTGCCGTTCCGGGGGCACACCCCATCGGCCGTGGTGGTGCACGACGCCGCATTCATCACCCACCCCGAGTGGTTCAGCCGCCGTGACCGGATGGTGCTGGGGCGGCTGGTACCCCGCGCCATCCGGCGCGCCGACATCGTGATCGGCGTGAGCCATTCCGAGGCCGCGGCGATCACCGACGCCTTCGGTATCGACCCGGCCCGGGTTCACGTGGTGCGTACCTACCCCGCGCCGGTGTTCACGCCCGATCCGGACGGGGCGGCGCAGGACCGGGTGTTCGCGCGCTTCGGACTCAGGCGCTACGTGCTGGCCGTCGGTGACATCCACCCGCGTAAGAACATCGGCGCTCTGGCCGCGGCGATGGCGCTGATCGGAGACCGCAACCTCGCGCTGGCCCTGGTGGGCCGTCCGGCGCTCGGCGGCGACGACATCGTGCGGGGGGCCAACGCCCACTGGCTGGGTCATGTGGGCGACGACCATCTGGCCGACCTCTACCGCGCCTCCTCCGTGGTGTGCGTGCCGTCGCGGTACGAGGGATTCGGCCTCCCCATTCTCGAGGCCATGGTCTGCGGCAGCGCCGTGGTGGCGAGCAACCGGGGCGCCATGCCCGAGGTGGCCGGCGATGGTGCCATCACCACCGATCCCACCCCCACCGCCCTCGCGCTGGCCATCCAGGCGGCGCTCGAGCCCGCCGGGCACGCGCGGCTGAGGCAGGCCGGGGTGCGGCAGGCGGCCCGCTTCACCGAGCGGGCCATGGGTGAGGCCGCGTGGGGCGCGCTGCGGTCGGTGCGATGAGGATCGCACTCGTCGGCACGCGCGGCATCCCGGCCGCCTACTCCGGCTTCGAGACCGCCGTTGAGAACCTGGCCCGTGAGTTCTCCGCGCGAGGGCATGAGGTCACGGTGTACTGCCGACCCCACATGACCGAGCGGCGCGATGAACACGCGGGGGCCCGGCTGGTGCACCTGCCGACGATCCGCAGCAAGTACCTCGACACCATCGTCCACACCGCGCTGAGCACCGGTCACATGGTGGCGACGGAGCGTCCCGACGTGGCGATCTACTTCATCGCCGGCAACGCCCCGGTGGTGCCGTTCGCGCGAATGGCCGGCGTACCGAGCATCCTGCAGATTGACGGCATGGACTCCGAGCGCGCGAAGTGGCCGGGCGCCGCCCGGGCGCTCATCCGCCAGTTCGAGCACATGTCGGCGGCGGCGGCCACCATCGCGGTCACCGACAGCGAGAGCGTGGCCGACCTCTACGAGGCGCGCTTCGGCCGCAGGCTGCTTGCCATCCCCTACGGCGCCGCCCTGCCGGACCCGGGGACCACTGCCGCCCTCGAGGCCCTCGGGCTCACGTCGGGTGAGTACATCCTCTTCGTCGGGCGACTGGTGCCCGAGAACAACGCCCACCTGCTGGTGGACGCCTACCGGCAACTCGATACCGCCTGGCCGCTCGTCGTCGTCGGGGATGCCCCGTACGCCGACGACTACATCGGGGGCCTGAAGGCCGGCGCCGGCGACCGTGTCATCTTCCCCGGCTACGTGTTCGGTGACGGCTACGCCGAACTGGTGCACAACTGCGGCGTGATGTGCGTGCCCACCGGGGTCGGCGGCACCCACCCGGTCATCGTCGAGGCGATGGCGGCGGGCGCTCCCCTCGTGGTGAGCGACCACGCGCCGAACCTCGAGGTCGTGGGGGATTGCGCCGCCACGTTTTCGCTCGACGAGGCGCCCCCCTCGCTCGCTCGCGTCCTCAACGCGTTGCTCACGGACCCGGAGGGCCGCTCCGGGCGTGGCCGGGCCTCCCGGGTCCGTGCCGGGTCCCTCTTCACCTGGTCCCGGTGTGCGGAGCGCTACCTCGCAATCGCCGACACGATCGTCGCGCGCCGATGAAACGAGACATGCCCCGGTGACGATCGCCGCCCGAACCTCCACGCCCACGGTGTGGCTATGCGTGCCCACGTACAACGAGCGCGAGAACGTCGCACGGATGGCGGCGTGCGTGCTTGACGTATTCGCCTCCGCTGACCTCGACGGACACCTTCTCATCATTGATGACGGGTCGCCGGACGGCACAGGGCGGATCGCCGATGCCCTCAGTGCCCAGCACGAGCGCGTGCATGTGCTGCACCGCACCAGCAAGGGTGGGATCGGCCCGGCCTACCGGGATGGGTTCGCCCACGCCCTGGCGAACCGTGCGGATCTGGTACTCGAGATGGACTGTGACTTCTCGCACGACCCGGCGGCGATCCCGGTACTGGTCGCCGCCGCCGAACACGCCGACCTCGTCCTCGGATCGCGCTACGTCCCGGGCGGCCATGTTGAGGATTGGGGCCTGCTGCGGCGAGCCATCAGCCGGGGCGGGTCCCTGTACGCCCAGGTCATTCTCGGGATACCGGTACGCGACCTCACCGGCGGGTTCAAGTGCTTCCGGCGCCGGGTGCTCGAGTCCATCCCGATTGACGAGGTGGCGGCCGCAGGGTACGGGTTCCAGATCGAGATGACCTATCGGGCCCACCTGCTCGGGTTCAGCGTGCTCGAGGTGCCCATTACCTTCACCGACCGCGTCGAGGGGTCATCCAAGATGTCACGGCGCATCGTGCTTGAGGCGATGGGCCTGGTACCTCGTCTGCGCTGGACGCTGGGACGCCGCCGACCATGACAACCGCGGCGGCGTCGACACCGGCGGCATCACCCCGGGCCCGCGGGCGATGGAGGCCGGACGGGCCTGGCATCGTCCTCCTGCTCGCATTGGTCACGGTCGTGGCCACGCGCATGGTGCTGCTCGCCTCCAACATCGCCCGCTTTGAGAGCGACGAGGCCGTCACAGGGGTGATGGCCCAACGCATCCTCGACGGCGACTTCCCGGTGTACTTCGGCATCCAGAGTTATCAGGGCGCGCTCGAGCAGTACCTGCAGGCACCCCTTCTGGCCCTGTTCCCCGATACGCCGCTCGTGCTGCGTCTGGTGCAGGTGGCGCTCTCGGCGGTTATCTGCATCCTCGTCTTCATCATCGGCAAGCACGTTCTGGGGTCGCGCTGGGGCGCCGCGCTCGCCGCCGCCCTCTTCGCTGTGGGCCCCTACTTCCTTGCCCTCAAGAGCGTGCGCAGCCATGGCGGCTACGACGGTGCAGTGCTCTTCGGACTCCTCGTCGTACTCCTCGCGCTCGCGCTGAACCGGCAGTCGGGTCGCGCGCGGTGGGTTGCCCTCAGCCTCGGCGTATGCGGGGGACTCGCGCTCTGGGAGAACGCCGGATCGGTCTACCTGCTCATCCCCGCCGCCATCTGGGCGCTCGGATCCATGCGCGGGGCGTACCGCCGGCTGCTGCCATGGGGCATCGGAGGGCTCATCGTCGGCCTCCTGCCCGTCATCGCCTTCCGCGCGCTGCACGGCATCAACCCACCCTCGGGAACCGGCGATCCACCTGACACCACCGTCGCGCAGCGCATGGACCTTCTGCTCAGCCCCGTTACCGGCCAGTTCCTGGGTGTGCGCTCCGGTGCACCACTCCTCGACCGCTTCGTGCCCGCCGCTCTCATTACGGTCATTGCCCTCGGCGTGCTCGGCGCGGCCGTCTGGGCCCGGCGGCGCGGCCTCTGGGACATGGTGACCCTGACGACCTCACGCCGGCGACCGGTCGACATCATCCTGCTCGCGTTCCTGCTGGCGCCGTTCATCTACGCGGCATCCACATACACCTGGTACGCCGGGGAGCCACGGTACCTGTTCCCCCTGTACCCATTCCTCGCAATCGGCGTGGCAGCAGCCATCTTCGCGGTCCGCGGGCGCCCGCGGCTCAGTCTCGCGATCGGCGTCACCGCCCTCTCGGCCGTCCTGCTGGTCGGCACGATCCGCTCGGTCTACCTGCGCGGGGGCGAGTTCACGTCATCGGATGGCGGGCTCATCTATACCGAGGACCTCCCCGAGGTTGCCAGCGCACTCAGCCGCCAGGGCATTGATGCCGTCTATGCCGACTACTGGGTGGCAAACCCGCTCCAGTTCTTCACCGGCCAGGGAGTCGCCGTTGCCTCAACCGGCATCAATCACTTCCCGGCGATCGCGGGACGCGTCGCGCGCGATGCTGACCCGGCAATCGTGTCCAACTCGGGGCCGGGCGCCGACGGCATGCGCGCCACGCTGACGGCGAGCGGGCGCCGTTTCTCCGAGCGGGTCGTCGGCAGGTTCACCATCTTCTGGAACATCGCCCCACCATGGCGACCCGGGGCATAGGCGAGTGACCCCGTGAGAGACCTCTTCGCCGGCCGGGTCGCGATCCGTTCATCGCTGCTGGCCGTTTTCGTCACGCTGGTCGTCGCACCGTTGGCGATCACGCCATACCTGCATGACGACATCCCCAACCGGAACTGGGCGACCCAGTCGATCCCTAACACGGTGTCCACGGCGTGGGAGCTCAACCAGCAGTGGATGACGCGTGAGGGCCGGTTCTTCCCGGGCGGCTTCGCCTATGGGCTCACCGTGTTCCACGTATTCGACACGCGGGCCGCATACATGACGTTGCTGCTCATCCTCAACCTGGCCCTGATCGGCCTCGTTGCCTACGTCATCCATCGGCTCACGCGGTCGGCGTTCATCGCCGCGGCGTCCGTGCTGGCCCTTGGTGCATGTCTGCAGGCCCGTTTCGGAGGACTCGACACCCTGCAGTCATTCGGCGGATTGATGCAGTTCAGCCTCATCCTCACCATCGCCGCCGGGCTCGCGGCGGCACACATCCTGCGAACCGGTCGCCGCGCGATGGTGATCCCCCTCGTGCTCGTGTGGGCCTGGGCCGTGACCTCATACGAGGTCAGCCTTCTCATGCTGCCCGCGCTCGTGCTCCTCCTGTGGGGTTGCCACGGGTTCCGTGACCGGACCCGCGCGGCGTGGGCCATCGGCCCGTTGGTCATCGTGGCGGGGGCCGAGGTCCTCATCAGCATGGTGCTACGCGCGGGTGCCACCGGCAGCAACCCGAGCTACACCACGGACATGGGCGGGATGGTCATCCCGACCTTCCTCAAGCAGTTCAGCGCAGCCCTCCCATCGAGCCAGTACCTCATGGGAACGCCGTCCATGCGCGACATGGTCCCGCTCACGATGATCATGCTCCTCGGGATCGCCGTGGCCCTTCCGACGTTCCTGCTCTGGCGACCCGCCCTGGGTCAGGGCACGTCAGTCCCCCGGCGTGTCTCGCTGTCGCTGATCCTCAGTGGTGCATGGGCGTGGGCCCTTCCGGCAGCTCTCGCCGGCATCTCGATCCGCTGGCAGAACGACCTGCAGTGGGGTCAGGGATACATCTATTCGCTGTACCAGTACGTGGGGATCGCGCTCGTCGTCGCCGGCGCACTGGGCCTGATCGCCGACCGCTCGGCCACCCGCGGATGGAGGACCGCAGCGATCGTCGTGCTGGCACTCGTATGCATCGGATGCACCATCTCGGTCGCGTCAAACATCACGTTCGCGGGGCAGTTCGTCAGTGGCCCGCAGGGACCCGGCTAGAGCCCGCTCACGGAAGCACCGCCAGTGCAGGGTTCTGGAGGTTCCACCGCAGATCGCGGCCGTCGGGCGGCGATCCGACATTGCCACCGGCGGTTCGGAACAGGATCTCGGACTGCCCGGGTGGGACCGTCATCGTGACCGCCAGAGGGGCCGATGAAGACACCACA
Organism: Actinomycetota bacterium; assembly: GCA_005792725.1. Lineage (GTDB taxonomy): Bacteria > Actinomycetota > Thermoleophilia > Miltoncostaeales > Miltoncostaeaceae > SYFI01. The sequence continues at coordinate 8,023 of SXQZ01000127.1, read as the reverse complement.
CGGACAGATCCGTCCCGGCCGTCGGGCCCGTGCCAGGTGACGCGGGATCCGGGCTCTGCCTCAACCGTTGCGGTCAGCCGTACTCGCTGCACGCGATCCGATGAGTTGCGCAGCACCAGTGTCGCCGGGGTCGTGGCCCAGTTCCACCGGGTGACGCCATCCGTCTCCTCGCCATGGAACCCCGGTCCCAGGCTCCAGCCGACCGGCGTGCGAACCATGCGCGCCATCGCCGCGACGCGGGCGGAGCCGTAGACCGATTCGAGGTGGACGCGGGCCCCGTCGAGGGACATGAACTCCCGTCGGCCATCCGGGGACCCGACCACCGGCACCGAGTGGCCGACCGCCTCCTGCACCGCCCGGCGCACCGCCTCGCCCCCATCCGCATAGCCAGCGCGATCGAGCCAGACGCCGGCAAAACCCGCTGCTGCGGCGGCATCGACCATCTGGGCCGGCGGCAGCCCGGCGACGGTTCCCTGCCAATCGGCGTCGCGGCCACGGATTGCGCCGAACGACCACGCGAGCGAATCGGAGTGGAGGTATCCGTAGAGGTGGTCATAGGGCTGCACGCCGGCCACCGCACCGGACTCCGGGAACGGGACGTATGGCAGCTGAAGGATCCGGGCGCCCGGAGGAACCTCGGCCTCGACCGCCCGGGCGAATCGCGAAGCCGACGCCCACGCCGCTGCGTCCTGCGCATAGGCCGGCTCCACCCGCGGCGGTGCCTGATCCAGTACCCCCAGCAGCCCCACCACGACGGCCACGGCCACGCCGGGCCATGCGCGGCGCCAGCGTCCACGCGCCGCCTTGGCCGCCCAGTCCAACGCCACCACCACGAGCACGGCGCAGAAGAACGCCACGAAGGGTGCCAGGCGACTCCAGACGCGCAACTGGGGGGTCAGGTAGATCGCGACGAGGCTGGACACACCGCCCAGCGTCCCGATCACGATCGCCACGAGTGCCGCCACGCTGGCGGCGGGCGCCACCGTCCGCGGCGCGCCCGTGGCACCACGGCGAGTCAGCGCCCACGCGCACACACCGAGGAGCCCGCACACGAGGGCGACCGCGAAGACGCTGCCGAGTTGATTACCACGCTCGCCGACGACGATCGTGCTTTCGACGGACTTTTCGTACATCCGCGCGAGGGCGTCGATCCGGTGGCCTTGGACGGGGGCGAGCAGTTGCGTGAGGCTGAGGGAGAAGACTTCGCTCTCGAATGGCTTCCGCGCCGCGAGGGCAGGATTCGGACCCTGCCCGAAGCGATAGATGAGGCCGGGAACGAGGTTCAGCACGAGGACGGTTCCCACGGCGACAATCGACGCAGCGGCCGGAACACCACCTCGCCACGAGCGCACCACGACGGCACGGATGATCCCGGCGGCGGCGAGCAGGAGCAGCGCGAATACCGCGTAGTACGCGGTGGAACCACCGACGACGACGAGGGCTGCAGCCATCGCCACATTCCGCCCCGTCAGCCAGCCTGCCACTGCGGATCCACCGTCACGCCGGGTGAAGAGGGGCTGGGACTGGAGTGCGCGCAACACCAGCCAACCGGCAAGCGGAACCGCAACGTACGCGGCGAGGAACGCGTGCCCCATCGCCATCTGTGCGAAGTGGTACGGGAGCAGCGCGAAGAGGACCGCCCCGACGGCAGCGGCCAGGCGGGAGCCGCCGAGCCGCCGCAGGACCAGCCAGGTGGTGCCAGCAATCGCAGGGAAAGCCAGCAGGAGGTAGACGTTCAACGTGACGGCGGCGTCGCCGGTGATCACCGACAGCATCTTGATCAGAAGCCACTGGACGTTCTCGGCAGTACCTCCGGCGAAGTCGATGAGATCCTGACCCGCAGGTACCCCGAGTGACGGGTTCGTGAAGTACCACCCGTGGTCGATCATCCCCTTGATGCCTGCGACGAACGGTGCGGTGTCGATTCCGCCGAGGTAGAACGGGACCCCGAGCGACCCGCGCCACGTCTTGAGCACCGCACATGCGAGTCCGAGGGCCAGCGCCATCACCGCCACGAGCGCAATGGCATCGCGGCCCCGGGGCGACACCCGACGCCGCAACGCGGCACGGGTCCGCTTGGGGTCGCTCCGGATCGGAGGGCGGGTCACGACCGCCACCATACCGCCCCGCCGACGGGCGACCGGCGCCCAGCCGGTATCATGCGCGGCGTGACGACCTCCGGTGCCCCGGGTAGCGGCGATGCACGTGAACTGCGCCGGACCATCCTCGATCTCACGCGCGAGTATGCGACCGCGGCATTCGCGCCCCCGGCCTTCGATCCCCGGAACCCGCTGGTGCCCGTGTCGGGCCGGGCGTACGACGGAGACGATGTCGCGACGCTCGTCGACAGCTCCCTCGACTTCTGGCTGACCACGGGCCGCTTCGCCCGGGACTTCGAGCGGGCGTTCGCGACGCGCATGGGCCTGCGCCACTGCGTGCTGGTGAACTCGGGGTCGTCGGCCAACCTCGTGGCCTTCTCGGCCCTCACCTCGCCCACGCTGGGCGAGCGCCGGATACGACCCGGTGATGAGGTGATCACCACGGCCACGGGGTTCCCCACCACGGTGAACCCGGCCATCCAGTACGGAGCCGTTCCGGTGTTCCTCGACGTGGACGTGCCGACCTACAACATTGACGTGACCCGGCTCGAGGAGGCGCTGTCCCCGAAGACGAAGGCGGTGATGGTGGCCCACACCCTGGGCAACCCGTTCGACCTGGGCGTCGTGAGAGCGTACTGCCGCGACCACGGACTGTGGCTGATCGAGGACTGCTGCGATGCGGTCGGGGCGCGGTACGACGGCAGGCCGGTGGGCACATTCGGCGACCTGGCCACCACCTCGTTCTACCCGGCCCATCACATCACCATGGGCGAGGGCGGGGCGGTGCTCTGCAACACGGGCGCCATCAAGGTGCTGGCCGAGAGCTTCCGCGATTGGGGCCGCGACTGCTGGTGCGACCCGGGCAAGGACAACACCTGCGGCAAGCGGTTCGACCAGCAGTTCGGCAGGCTGCCGCCCGGCTACGACCACAAGTACGTCTATTCGCACATCGGGTACAACCTGAAGGTCACGGACATGCAGGCGGCGGTCGGGGTCGCGCAACTCAAGAAGCTCGACGGATTCATCACGGCCCGCTCCCGGAACTTCGCCCGCCTGCATGCGGGCCTCTTGGACCTGCAGGACCGCCTCCTGCTCCCGGTCGCCACTCCCAACAGCGAGCCGAGTTGGTTCGGGTTCCCGGTCGCCGTCACCCGCGAAGGCGGGCTCAACCGCAACGCCCTCGTGCGCGCCCTCAACGGGCGCGGCATCGGCACGCGGCTGATCTTCGCCGGCAACCTCCTGCGCCAGCCTGCGTATCTGGACATCAACCACCGCGTGGTCGGCGACCTCACGAATGCCGACTTCGTGATGGAGAACGCCTTCTGGCTCGGTGTGTTCCCCGGGCTCACCGACGCCCACATCGACTACGTGGTCAACACCGTGCATGAACTGGCGGCCGGCACCTGATGGCAATCGGCCTGCGCATGCGGCGCGGCGCCATCAGCACACTCCACCGCCTCGGGGATGACAGTGTGATCACCCGTGGAGTGGTGAGCGCCACCTGCCGCCGCCGGGGGGTGGCCTGTACCTTTGAGCCCACCTACGTCGCCCTGCGCGCCGATGATCGCGAGGTGCGACTGCCCCTGAGGCACACCCTGTTCGCCCCGTACGTAGCCGACCACTTCGACGTGTTCTCCACGAGCGTCGTTCCCGAGGACCGCGACGGGGTCAATGTCGCCGACTTCAGCGTCCCATCCCTGCACCACTACCTGAACCTCAATGCTGATTTCGAGATGCCGGCCTTCCCGGAGGCGATCGCCTTTGACGAGGAGTACTTCAAGTACGGTGCGCCGGCGCGTGGTGCCCTGGTCTTCGATCTGGGCGCCAACATCGGCCTCGTGACCTTTGCGCTGGCGCGGGCCGTCGGGCCGACCGGCCGGGTGGTGTCCTTCGAGCCCGACCCCGGGAGTCTCGAGTACCTGCGGCGCAACATCGCGCGGCACGACCTCGCCCAGGTGACCGTCGTGCCCCACGCCATCGCTGGCGAAGCCGGGCACCTGGAGTTCTTTGCCGAGGGCACCATCACCTCGGGCCTCGCGTCGGCCCGACGGGATTCGGTGATGACCGGCTCGATGGGGTCCGTGATCACCGTGGAGGCCACGACGCTGACGGATGCCATGGCGACACATGGCACGCCCGCCTGGATCAAAATGGACATTGAAGGGGCGGAAATCGACGTGATCGCCGCCTCCCGGGAGGCGCTCGCGGTCGCCCGTCCCCACATGGTCATCGACACCACTCATGTCGTCGGCAACGCCACCACCGCCGCACGCGTGGAGCGGATTCTGCGGGGGATCGGCTACACGGTGCGCACCGAGGCGCCCGGCGGGTCGCTGCTCACCTGGGCCTGGTGCGAGTCCACCTCTGCGTCCGACGGGAGTAGGTAGCGCATCACCCGCGCCTGGACCTCGGGCGCAAGGGGGGGCGACATGTCGTGCAGCGGGTTCGATTCCATGCCGCCGTCAGCGCGCACCCGGCTGGAGATCTTGGGGAAGTAGGTCTGCTCCGGATCCACCGGTACCACGAAGGCCGCCGGCCCCGGGGTGCCCCAGAGCCTGCCGAACTCCGCGTTCCCCGTCCAGCCCTCCGACAACTCCAGGCACGGGATGCCGAACGCCTGGAATAGCCCGGCCCAGTCGGGGAAGCCAAGGCCGGTACCCGTGTCGCACCCGAGGTACGCGCCGTCGAAGTAGTTGCGCTGCGTGGATCGGATGGATGCGTAGCCCTCGTTGGCGAAGATGAAGACCTTGAGGTCCAGGTCGTTCACGCGCACCGTCGCGAGCTCCTGCAGGTTCTGGGCGAAGCCCCCGTCGCCCTCGACAAGGATTGTGCGCCGCGCAGGCCAGGCCAGTGCGGCACCGATCGCGCCGGACAGGCCGTAACCCATGCTCGCGAGGCCCTTGTCGGTGATGATGATCTGCCCCTCCTTCTGGATGAGCGCCTGCATCATCACGCTGTTCGCACCGCCGCTGGAACAGGGGATCACCACATCGTCGGGCGTGCACAGGGCCGAGAGGTCGGCGACGAAGGAATACGGCGAGATGTACCCGGGCGCGGTCTCGTTGGCGGGGTCATCGAGGGGCAGGGCCGCGACCTCCCGTGCGAACGCGAGCCACTCCGCGCAGTCCGCAAAGCGACGGGTGCTGAGGGCACGCAGGGTGTCATCGGCGTCCGCAACGATCGCGACGTCCACCACCGGATGCCCCTTGTCGAGTTCGGCGGGGTCAATGTCCACCTGCACCACCCGGCCCAGCGGGGCGAACTCCTGCCAGTTGAACCCGGTCTGCTGCAGGCCCAGCCGGCTGCCGAGCGCGACAATGCAGTCGGCTTGGGCGAGCACGAGGTTGGCACCCCGCTGACCCCAGGTGTTGGGCCGCCCGACGTAGAGCGGATCGTCGGCGCCAAGGCGATCGGCGGCGTTCCACGTGACCTGCAGCGGGATGCCCATCTCCCGCAGCGCTGGCCGCACGGCCCGGACCGTTGCGCGCGACACGCCCCCGCCGATGAGGATCACCGGGCGCTCGGAGCCCTCCATCGCTGCGGCGATCACCCGGGCGGCCTCCTCGCCATCCACGTGCCGGGGGCTGGGCGGGTCGAGCACGGGCGGGACCCCTCCGTCGAGCGCCACGGGGTCCACGGGAGCCCCCTGGGCGTCGAGGCACATCTCGATGAACACCGGGCCCGGGCGACCGGTGCGGCCCGACTCCACAAGCGCCTCGAACTCAGCCCGCGGGATGGGTGCAGTCACCTGCGCAGTCGTCTTGCAGATGGCATCAACGATGTCGATGCCGCAGATCTCCTGGATCCCGCGCTGGCGCAGGCCGCCGTCGGCGAGGTCGCTGCTCTTCACCTGCCCGCCCAGGATCAGCAGCTCGCGGCTCTCGAGATACGCACCGCCGATCGCCGTGACGATGTTGGTGACCCCCGGGCCCGCCGTGATCACCACGAATGCCCTGTGTTCATCCTGGGCCTCGTTGAAGTACTCGGCCGCGATGCCCCCGGCGACCTCGTGGACCACCGGAATGCAGGTCATGCGGCTGCGCACGGCGTCGAGCAGGTGCATGCAGTTGCCCCCGGCCACGAAGAAGCAGTGGGTGTACCCCATCTCCTTGAGCCAGTCCACCACGACCTCTGCGTACTTCATGCGTCACTCCGGTGCGGGTTGTCGTAGGTGCGCGCGAAGCGCTGGATCTGGCCGAGCGTGGTGTCGCGGACCGACGCCCCATCGCGCAACGCCAGATACCACTCGACGATGGCGTCGAGGCCCTCAGCCAGGCCCCAGTTCGGTTCCCAGCCCAGACGGGCGCGGGCGCGGCGGGAATCGAGCGTCAGGTACGTTGCCTCGTGCGGGTGGGGGCCGGCATCGATCTCCCACGCGATGGGATCGGGCCACCGGGCGCCGATCTGCTCCACGAGCCACTGCACGGGCCGGGCATCGCGGTCGTCGGGTCCGAAGTTGAAGGCGGTCGCCAGAGAGGCGTCCTCGCACAGCCGCTGAGCGAGTTCGAGGTAGCCGCTCAGCGGGTTGAGGACGTGCTGCCACGGGCGGATGGCGTCGGGGCGTCGGATGGGCACGGCCTCCCCGGCCAGCGTGGCGCGCATGATGTCCGGGATGAGGCGATCGGCCGCCCAGTCCCCGCCGCCGATGACGTTGCCGGCGCGCACCGACGCCACCCGGGCCGTGCCGGCGTCAGCGAAGAATGACGACCGGAAGGCACTCGTGACCAGCTCGCTGCAGCCCTTGGAGCTCGAGTACGGGTCGTAGCCCCCCATGGGCTCGTCCTCGCGGTAGCCCCACTCCCACTCGCGGTTGTCATAACACTTGTCGGAGGTCACGTTGATCACCGCCCGCACCCGGTCACCCGCGACGCGCACGGCGTCGAGGAGGTTCACCGTGCCCATCACATTGACCTCGTAGGTCTCGCGGGGTGCAGTGAACGACTCGCGCACGATGGGCTGCGCGGCCATGTGGATGACGATGTCGGGGCGTGCCTCGCGCACCGTCCCGACCACCCGGTCGTAGTCACGGATGTCAATCGCCGCCTGCGGCACATCGCCGGCGAGACCCGCGAGGTCGTACAACGAGGGGTCCGTCGGCGCGCCTGGGGCGAGCCCATGGACCTCGGCGCCGAGTTCGAGCAGGCACAGGGTGAGCCACGCCCCCTTGAAGCCGGTGTTGCCCGTCATGAGGACGCGCGTGCCGGCCCAGAAGGCCGGGTCTATTCCCATGTCACCCAGGGCCGCTCGCCACTCTCCCACGCGGCCTGCAGGTCCATCTTGTCCTTGAGGGTGTCCATCACCTGCCAGTGCCCCTCGTGGCGGAACGACGCCAACTGGCCCTCGGCCGCGAGCGTGCGCAGGGGCTCGTCCTCCCAGATCGTGGAGTCGCCGGCGATGTATCCCGCCACTGCGGGATCGAGGATGAAGAAGCCACCATTGGTCCAGGTTCCGTCGCCCTTGGGCTTCTCACGGAAGTGTGTGACGCGGTCGCCGTGCACATCGAGGGCGCCCCAGCGGCCGGGGGGCTGCACCGCCGTGACCGTTGCGAGGGTGCCGGCCCCGTCGTGGAAAGCCCGCAGTGCCGTGACATCGACGTCGGCCACGCCGTCGCCGTAGGTCATGAACACCGACCCGGCCTCCCCGAGGTGGTCGAGCGCCCGCTTGAGACGGCCCCCGGTCATCGTGTCCTCCCCCGTCTCAAGGAGGGTCACCCGCCACGGCTCGGCGCGGGTCCGATGGATCTCCATCGCCCCGGTACGCATGTCGAAGGTGACGTCGCTCGTGCGCAGGTGGTAGTCGTTGAACCACTCCTTGATCACGTGGCCCTTGTACCCCAGGCAGATCACGAAGTCGTTCACGCCGTGGGTGCCGAGGTGCTTCCTGATGTGCCAGAGGATCGGCATGCCGCCGATCGCGACCATGGG
>SXQZ01000126.1 GCA_005792725.1 Actinomycetota bacterium | reverse complement strand
GACGTCTGCCACATCCGAGTCGTAGTCGGCCGCCTGGTCCCGGGCCGCCCGGCGGCGCGCCTTGGTGGCCCGCTTGCGGCCCTCCGGCTGGCGCTCCTTCCAGATGGCGGCAAGCGGCGCGGCAATGAGGATGGACGACACGCCGCCCGCCAGCAGGCCGACGAGCAGCGCGAACGAGAAGTCCCGCAGGGTGTCGCCCCCGAAGAGGAACAGCATCAGGACGGGGAACACCGCGGTGAGACCCGTGATGATGGACCGCGTCAGCGTTTCATGCACCGAGCGGTTCACCACATCCTTGTAGCGGGCATTGCGCATGAGGGGTGCGTTCTCGCGGATGCGGTCGAACACGACGACCACGTCGTACAGCGAGTAGCCGAGGATGGTCAGCAGCGCCGCCACTGTCGCACTGGTGACCTCGAAGCCCACGATCGCGTAGATGGAGATCGCCAACCAGGTGTCGTGGACCACCGAGAGCAGCGCCGGTAGCGCAAGCCGGTACTCGAACCGGATGGTCAGGTAGACGATGATGACGATGAACGACAGCAGCACCGCCCATCCGGCCCGCTCCACCACCTGCCGCCCGAACGTGGGTCCGACCGTCTCGACCGTGTAGCTGCGCGGATCGATCCTCCCGACCTGCGCCTGGAGGGAGCGCTTCACCTCATTGAGCTGCGCCGGCTGGAGGGTCTCGGTCTGGATCTGGAATCCGGCCTGACCGGTGGCGGAGTCGGTCGTCGCCTGGATCTTTGCGTTCGGGAAGCCCTCATCCGCGAGCACCGTCCGGATGGTGCCCTCGTCGGCGTTGCCGGAGGTGAACACCAGCGCAATGCGCGTGCCGCTGTTGAAGTCGAGGCCGAGGTTCAGCCCCTTGATCCCGATGAACGCGGATCCGATGGCGAGGGGCACGAACGAGATGGCCAGCCACATACGCCACTTGCCGACGAAGTCGAACTTCCACCGGGGCTCGCGGGCGGTGAGACCCATGACCTTGTCGTTCTGGAACGCCTTGGTGCCGACGAGCATCTCGATGACCACGCGCGTCACCAGGACGGCGGTGAACAGCGAGATCAGCACGCCGATCATGAGCGTGAACGCGAAGCCCTTGGGGCCCGCCGTGCTGAACAGGAAGAGAATCCCCGCCGTCAGGAACGTGACGACGTTCGCGTCGATGATGGCGCTGATGCCCTTTGAGTATCCCGTGAGGATGGCCGACTTGGCGGTACGCCCCGCCCGGGCCTCCTCGCGTATTCGTTCGAAGATCACCACGTTCGCGTCCGCCGCGACCCCGATGGTGAGGATGGCTCCGGCAATGCCCGGCAGGGTGAGGGTGATCGGCACCAGGTCAGCCACGGCCAGGTAGAAGAGCGCATAGATCAGCAGGGCGGCGGCCGCGACGACGCCGAGCAGGCGGTAGTAGACGATCAGGAAGAGCACGACGATGACGAGACCGGCGACGGCGGCGATCAGGCCCTGCCGCAGCGACTCCGCGCCGAGGGTGGCCGACACCTGCTTCTGGCTGATCACGTCGAGCCGGATCGGGATCGCGCCCGAGTTCAGCTGGTCGGCGAGGGTGCGGGCCGAGTCCGTGCTGAAGTTGCCGGAGATCTGCGCCCCGTTGTTACCGCTGATCCCGTTGGGGTACTGGCGGTAGTCCACGGTGGGGTTGCTGATGATCCGGCCATCGAGGACGATCGCGAAGCTCTGCAACTGCTGGCGCAGGGCGCCCCGTTGCGCCAGATCACGCGTGACGTCCTGGAACGCCTGGGCGCCCTGGTCCGTGAACTGCATGGTGACGATCGGCTCCTGGTTCCCGCTCTGGGAACCCGAGTCGAAGCTCTGGGCCGCGGCCGTGATGTCCCGGCCGGTGAGGGCCGGCTTGTCCTGCATCAGCACGGACACGGTGCGGGATGGGCCGTCCTCGCGGGAGGGGTCCAGCAGTTGCCGGTCGGAGTAGATCACGAGGCCCTTGGGCACCGTCACCATCTCCATTTCGGAGGGCACCCGTCCGCCGTAGTCCTGAAGCAGGCCCGCCTTCTCGTAGTCGGGCCCGGCCACGAGGGAGTGCGCCGCGTTCGTCCGGAACAGGTAGTAGGTCGGTTGCCCCTCCACCGGGGGGCGCGGTGTGGTCCGATGCGCCCGGTCGGTCATCTTCCACACGCTCGCGTCCTGCGCGACGAAGTTGGCCTGGTAGTCGGTGAACACCAGTTGCGCGGGTTTGATCAGGTCCTCGACCACCCGGTCCGGGTTGGTCGCCCCCGGCAGCGATACCACGATCTGGTCATCGCCCTGCGTCTGGATCTCGGGCTCCGAGACCCCGAATGCGTCCACGCGGTTGCGGATGACCTCGACCGAGCGCTCGATGGCCTCCTTGGTGACATCGGAATCGCGGGTGGGCTTGCCCTGGAGCACCACCTCGACCCCGCCCTGCAGGTCGAGGCCGAGCATCACGGGGTTGACCGTCACCACGACGATGGACCCGCAGATGAGCCCGATGATGACCGCAAGGAAGAGGATCGAGCGTCGGCGGATACTCACCGGCGGTCCCCCGTCCGGCCGATCCCGCGGAACGGGACCGGTTGCGGGCGGTGACGCGTGCTCACGAGAGGTCCCCCGTCATGCGGCGGATGATCGCGGTGCGCCTACTCGGCGGCCGGGGCGGCCACATCCGCGTCGGCCGCCGCACGGCGCGCCACGGCGCCCTGCGCGATACGGATGTCAACGTCCTCGGCGACCTGGAGGATCAGCGTGCCGCCGTCCTCCATCTCCGAGACGATGCCGTAGATGCCGGACGTGGTCACCACCTCGTCGCCGACCTTCAGGGACTGGGTCAGCGCCTCGGCCTCGCGGCGGCGCTTCTGCTGCGGCCTGATCCCCACGAAGTAGATCAGGGCAACGAAGATGATGATGTAAATCGGGAGCAGAACCGCCGACGACATGCGGGATCGGGCCTCCGTGACGGGGTTGGGACGCGCGGAGGCTAGCAGCGCGGCCCGCGGCCGGGGCGGTGGCGGGGGCCACCCGCCCACGTGGTACGGTGGCCGCCCGTGAGGCCCCTGTCGATCGCGATGGTGACCGAGTACGCCTATCCCGTCCTGGGGGGCGTGAGCGAGCACGTCCACTTCCTCTCGCGCGAACTCGCCTCCCGCGGGCACGACGTCACCATCGTCACCGGCAACATCGGTGATGCCGGCGAGATCCTCGCGCTCGATCACGAGGCCCACCGCCGGCATGGGTACCGGACGACCCGCATCGGCCGCTCGGTGCCCGTCGTTGCCAACGGCTCGATCGCCCGCCTCACCGTGGGGCTCGGCATCAAGCACCAGATCGCCACCGCGGTGCGCGGGATGGACGTGGTGCATGCGCAGGGCCTCGCCCCCCCCACGCTGCCGATGGGCGTGCTTCGGGTGTCCACCGCCCCGTGCACGGTCGGCACCTTCCACACCTACTTCGACGAGGGCCACTGGCTCTACGACCGCATCGGCACGTACGTGCGCAACTCGCTCGCGCGCCTCGACCGGCGCATTGCGGTATCCGAGGCCTGTATCACCGCCCTCGCCCCGTACTTCCCCGGCGAGTGGGACGTCGTTCCCAACGGCATTGACTGCGCGCTCTACCGGCCCCGGGGGGATGACGAGCCCCGCCCCCCCGGTCCGCCGCGCATCCTGTTCGTGGGGCGGTTCGATCCCCGCAACGCACTGGGTGACCTGCTCGAGGCCGCCGCGATCCTCGCGCGCGAGGGACGCGACTTCACGGTGCAGGTCATCGGTGACGGCCCCGCGCGCCCCGTGTATGAGCGCAAGGCGAAGGCCCTCGGTCTGTGGGAGCGCGTGGAGTGGCTGGGCCTTCTCAACGAGGAGCGACCCCGCTTCTACCGCGAGGCCGACGTCATGGCGGCCCCCTGCGTGCTCGCCTCGTTCGGCGTGGTGCTCCTCGAGGCCCTGGCCTCCGGGACCCCGGTCGTCGCCGCGGACAACGTCGGGTTCCGCCAGGTGATCCGGGGGGACATCCCGGGCCGCCTCGTGCCGCCGCATGATCCCGCCGGGCTCGCACACGGCCTTGCGGAACTGCTTGATGACCCGGCCCGGGCGGGCGACATCGCCCGGCGCGGACGCGAGGCGGTTCAGGCCACGTTCGACTGGCCCCGGGTCACGGATCGCATCGAACAGATATACCTTGAGGTGCTGGACTCCAAGCGGCCCCGCCGGGCCGCCCCCGCGTGAATGGGAGGAACCACATGACCATCCGTTCGTTGACCACGCTCCTCGCCGTCGGCGTGACGGCCACCGCCCTGGCGCTGGCGGGCTGTGGTGGCACCAGCGACGCCACCACGGACACCACCGCGACGGCCACCGCCGCCACCACCACAACCCCCGGCACGACCTCCACCGCGGCCGCCACCATGATCACCTGCGAGGGTGACGAGGCGTCGTGCACGGCGAAGGTGCCGCTGGGCGGCGGCGCGTCCAACCGGGCCGTGGCGATCGCCCTTCCGGGCACCGATTGGACCGACCCGGGTGCCGATGTGGACGCAGAGTACGAGGGGTCGTATGAGATCAGCGGCGCCCAGTTCACCACGGGCGGCTCGGTCTATGAGTTCACCCTGAACGCCGTGGAGTCGATCCCCGACGGTACCGACCTCGCCCTGACGTTCACCCAGAAGGGATAGCAGCCCCGGGGTCATCCCCGAACAGGGAGTGCTGGGCAGCGGCCATCCTGGGCACCTCGAGGCCCAGGTGGCCGTATGCCCGCGGCGTCGCGACGCGGCCCCGGGGGGTGCGGGCCAAGAGGCCCTGCTGCAGCAGGAAGGGCTCGTAGACATCCTCGATGGTGTCCGGTGACTCCCCCACCGCGTCCGCCAGGGTGCCGAGCCCGGTCGGGCGGCCCGAGAACGTGACGGCGAGGTGCGTGAGGATCTTGCGGTCGAGGTCGTCGAGGCCCGCCGCGTCCACCTCCAGCAGGGCAAGCGCCTGCTCGGCCACCGGGCGGTCCACCCGGCCGAGTCCCTGCACCTGTGCCACATCGCGCACCCGCCGCAGCAGGCGATTG
>SXQZ01000125.1 GCA_005792725.1 Actinomycetota bacterium | reverse complement strand
GGTTCATGCATGCGAAGAACCGCCGGTAGTCGCGGTCGTGGCCCATGTACTCCGCCGAGTACACATGGATGAGCAACCCGACCCCGGTGATGATGAGCATCATCATCACGCTGAGCGGGTCAACCAGGATCGAGACGTCTACCGTCACGCCACCGATGTCGATCCACTCGAACGCCCGGGAGGTGACCGTGCGGTCACCGGCCGGGCTGCCCAGCATCCCGGCGAATACGACCACCGACAGCGCGAATGACACGAGGATGCTGCCGATGCCGAGCAGTCGGGTCACCGCGTGCGGCGGCTCGTGCGGCCAGCCCGCCAGCACCACACCGCTGAGCAGCGGCACCAGCAGTACGGCCCATGCGAGGGGACCGGCCACGCTCAGCCCCTCATGGACGACAGGTCGTCCACGTCGAGGTCGGTCCGCGAACGGAAGATTGCGACCACCAGCCCCAGGCCGATCACGACCTCGGCGGCGGCGACCACCATGACGACCAGGGCGAATACCTGACCCGAGGTATCGTCCCACTGGCGCGAGAACCCGATGAGCGCGATGTTGCCGGCGTTCAGCATCAGCTCCACGCTCAGCAGCAGCATCAGTGGGTTGCGCCGGCGCATCACGCCGATGAGCCCCAGCACCAGAAGGGCCAGTGACAGGAGCAGGTAGGCCCCGATGGGCACGCTCACCGGCCACCCTCCCTCTGCACGGCGCCCTTGGCCAGGATCACCGCGCCGACGGCGGCCACCAGCAGCACCAGCGAGGTCACCTCGAAGGCCAGGAGGTGACCCGACAGGAAGGCGTCGCCGATGGCGGCGGGTGATCCGGTGCCCGTAGCGGCCGGCGCCGCCCACCCCGGGCCCGCCGTGCTGTCGAGCACGGCGACGGCGCCGAGTGCGCCCAGGCCCATCACCCCCAGCCAGCCGATCACCTGCCAGCGGTCGAGCCGGTCGAATGTGGTGATCTCCCGGTGCCCGCCCAGATAGGCGATGACGAACAGGAACATCACGACGATGGCACCGGCGTACACGATCACCTGCACCGCCGCGGCGAACGGCGCGAGCAGAGCGATGAACAGGAGGGCCACCGACAGCAGCGCGCCGATCAGGCTCACGGCCGCGCGGAAGGCGTCACGGAAGAAGACCACGCCGGTGCCGAAGCCCAGCGTGCCGATGGCCGCAACGGCGAAGGTGATCTTCTCACCCACCGGCCACCCCCCGGTCACCGGAGGGGAAGATCCGCATTCCATGACGTGCCGCCACCAGCATCGCGTGGTCGCTCTGGGCGCGGGTGACCTCGGGCAGGGGCCCCGCCGGGTCGGCCACGGGCTCGCACACCTCGAGCAGGAACGCCTCCATGTCGTGCGGGGGCGACAGCGTGCACAGCAGCCGGGCCGGCGCATCGCCCAGGTTGCGGTACGTGTGGGGCAGCCACGGCGCGATGGTCACGGTGCCGAGGGGCCCGAGCACGTGCGTGCCCTCGTCCGTGATCACCGTGATCTCACCGGCCAGGCACAAGTACTGCTCGGCGGCCTCGTGCGCGTGCATGTGCAGCGGGCCGCCGCCGGGCCGCGAGGTGATCTCGGCGATCAGGAACCCACCGCCCGAGGTACGGCTGGTGGCGTGCACCCGGAAGCCCTCCCCCATGAAGAGCAGGGGCTCGCCCGGTGTGAGGGCGACGACGGGCACTAGGCGTCCACCGAGGGGGCGGGGTCCCCGGGCACGTTGGGGTGCAGCGGTGGCTGCTTGGGGGCGGGCTCGAGCAGCACGTCCTTGGTGTAGATGAGCGCCTCGCGGGTGTACTCGCTGAGCTCGTAGGAGTGCTCGAGCGTGATGGCGTCGAACGGGCACGCCACCTCGCAGTACCCGCAGAAGATGCAGCGGGCCATGTTGATCTCGAAGATGCGGGCGTAGCGCTCACCTGCCGACACGCGGGTGCCTGCGGTATTCTCCTCCGCGACCACGCGGATGCAGTCCGCCGGGCAGGCGGCCGCGCACAGGGAGCAGCCCACGCACTTCTCGAGGCCGTCCTCGAACCGCCACAGGCGGTGGCGTCCGCGGAACCGCGGGTAGACCGGCGTGCGGTGCTCGGGGTATCCGATGGTCACCGGCGTGGTCAGCAGGGTGCGGAAGGTGACGCCAAAGCCCTTGAGGGGGTCGAGGATGCCCATCAGCCGGAGAACCCCAGGCCCAGCACGATGGCCGTGACCACGATGTTGAGGGTGGCGATGGGGATGAGCACCTTCCACCCGAACTTCATCAGCCGGTCATAGCGGAAGCGCGGCAGCGTGGCGCGGACCCAGATGAAGAGGAACAGCAGCACGGTGATCTTGATGCCCAGCCAGATGAAACCGGGCAGCCAGGGTCCGTCGGGTCCGCCCAGGAACATCGTGGCGGCGAAGGCCGAGATGACGATCATCGCGACGTACTCGGCGGCCATGAACATCGCGAACTTGACCGAGCCGTACTCCAGATTGTACCCGGCGATCAGTTCGCTCTCGGCCTCGCCGAGGTCGAACGGCGTGCGGTTGGTCTCGGCGAACGCCGCGATCATGAACACCACGAACGCCACGGGCTGGACGAGGATGTACCAGAGGCCCTCACACTGATCGCCGGCGATGTCCACCAGCGACAGGCTCCCGCTGATCATCACGACGCCCACGAGCGAGAGGCCCATGGCCACCTCATACGACACCATCTGCGCAGCGTTGCGGGCGGCGCCCAGCAGCGAGTACTTGTTGCCGCTCGACCATCCGCCGAGGATGAGCCCGTAGAAGCCCAGGCTCGAGAGGGCGAGAAGCGCCAGCACCCCCACGCCCAGGTCGGTGCCGTAGAACGTGACCGTGTGACCGGCCCAGTCGTGCACGCCCCCGAACGGGATCAGCGCCAGCGCCGCCACTGCGGCAATGACCGGGATCATCGGCGCCAGGCGGAACACCCAGCGGTTGGCACCCGCCGGGATGAAGTCCTCCTTGAACGTCAACTTGCCGATGTCGGCGAGCGGCTGCAGCAGCCCGAAGGGTCCCGCGCGGTTGGGGCCCCGGCGGGCCTGGAACCGGCCGAGCAGCTTGCGCTCCACCACCGTGAGGCCGGCGAAGCACGAGAACACCACGACCACCACGACGATGGCCTGGATGATCATCGTGAGCACTGCCTCCCGCACGATCATCCGTCCACCTCGCCGCGGGGAACCGCGCTCACCACGGCGCGGACCGGACCGCGGTCGCCCGGCAGCAGGCGCATCGCGCGCGCGACCGGGTCGCCGGTCACCAGGTAGACCGCCCCCTCGTGCAGGCGGGAGTTCACCTCGAGCGGGAGCACGGCCTCGCCGTGGGGTGTGACCACCCGCACGCGCACCTCGGTGCGTACGCCGAGGCGGTCGGCCTCGGCGGGAGCGAGGCCGACCCGCGCGGGCTCGAGCACCGACGTGAGTGCATCGGACCGGTGCGCCACCGCATCGCCGAACACGGGGGTGCACGGCACCACCCGCAGGCCCTCCCCGTCGGGCTCATGGGGCACCGCGCCGGGCCCCTGGCGCGGCGGCGGTGCGACCACGGCGCCCCCGGTCCCGACCCCGTCGTACGTGAGCCCTGCGAACGCCGGGTGCTGTTCGGCCAGACGTGCGAAGGCCTGGGCGGGGGTGCGGTCGGCCACCGGGCGCCCCAGCCGGTGGGTGAGGCCGATCAGCATCTCCCACGCGGCGGCGGCACCGTCGCACTCGCGCGCGCCGGGGCGCAGCCGCTGGGCACGGCCCGCCATGCTCACCAGCACGCCCTCCTCCTCAAGGGCGGTGAGGAGCGGCAGCACCAGGTGGGCGCGGTCCGTGAGCCCGGTGGGGTAGGCGGACATCTCGATGATCGTGCCCACGCCCCGAAGCGCCTGGTCCCAGCGGTCGCCCCCCGGCCCCGCGGTGGGGTCGGCCGCGATGGTGATAAGCACATCAACATCCCCGGCCGTGGCGGCCACCCGCAGGTCATCCGCGGCCTGGATGCCAAGCGCGCGCAGCCCGGGCCCGCTGACGTCGGCGCACATCTCGATGGCGCGCGCCCCCGGCGTGGTCGCCACCAGGTCCGCAAGGAGCGCAGCCGCCGCCGGCTCGGCGGCCAGGTCGGCCTCGTCCCACAGCACAATGGCCCGTGCGCTGCCATCGAGGCGGTCGCGGATCGCGTCGATGGCATCCGCGAGGTGGCCCGGCACGGTGCGGATTGCCACGCATGAGGCGTCGAGCGCCGACGGACGCGGACCGACCACGGCAACCCCCGCGCCGCGCCGGCGTGCCTTGCGGATGCGCAACTCGGCCACGGGCTGCTGCAGGCAGGGGTCGCCGCCGACCACGATGACCACGTCGGCGTGGTCGAGGTCGTCCATCTGCGCCCCGGGCAGTGCGCGCAGCGGGGCGACCCCGTCGCCCGGGATGCCCATGCGGCGCACCAGCGCAGGCCCCGAGCCCACCCGGTCAGCCAGCTCGAGCGCCAGGAACCCCGTTTCCACGGTCACCGGGTCACCCAGCAGGATCCCCACGCGGGTTCCCGGTCGCACCAGCACGCCTGCGGCCTCGGCCAGGGCGCGGGCCAGCAGCACCCGGCGGCGGCCGGCGCCATCGACCAGCACGGCCGAGCGGATGCGGGCGTCGCTGCGCAGGGCCGGGTAGCCCCAACGGCCGCGGTCGCAGATCCAGCCCTCCTCGACGGCGGGGTTGGGCTCGGGCCGCGCCGTGATGCGCTTGATCTGGTTGTCGCGCCCGGTGATCTCCATGTTGCAGCCCATGGCGCAGCCCGCGCAGACCGATGGCGTGTTCGTGATGTCCCAGGGCCGGCTGACGAAGCGGTAGGGGTTGCTGGTCAGCGCTCCGACCGGGCACAGGTCAATGGTGTTGCCGGTGAAGCGCCCCTCGTAGGGGTCGCCGCTGAAGGTGGCGACCTCGGTGTGGTCGGCGCGCTCCTGGAAGGTGAGTTGGCCGTCCTCGGCAACATCCTCGCTGAAGCGCACGCAGCGGAAGCAGGTGATGCAGCGTTCGCGGTCGAGCGCGACCAGCGGGGAGAGGTCGAGCGGCTTGGGGAAGTGCCGCTTGGGCTCCTGCGTGCGGCTCTCACCCGGGCCGAAGCGGAACGTGCGGTCCTGCAGCGGGCACTCGCCCCCCTTGTCGCACACCGGG
>SXQZ01000124.1 GCA_005792725.1 Actinomycetota bacterium | reverse complement strand
CGTGCTGCGCCCGCCCTCGCCGGCGAAATCACGCATGTCGGTTCCGGTGCCCACCCCCGCATCGCCCGTCGCGGGGACGAGCGGTGCCCCTCCGGCGAGGGCGGGCGTGGGCTCGGCCCCCATGAGGGGCAGCGGGCCCAGGCGAGCGGATGCGGGGCCGATCGCCATGGCGAGGTCCGCCGTGCGCGGCCCGAGGACTCCGGCGAGACCCCCGACGGTGAGCACCCCCTCGGCCGCTGCCACCGTGCCGATGCTGCCCGGTGAGAGCCCGGTAGGGCCGTCGTTCCCGGACGGCACCACCACCACGCTCCCGGCGCGGACGGCGGCCTGGAGCCCATCGGCCACCGGATCGATCCCGCCGCCGCCGAAGCCGCGTGCGAGACCCACCACCACGACACCCGCGGCGTCGTCGGGCAGACCGTCACGGTTCGGGTCCACGGCCATTTCAAGCGCCGCCAGCACGCGGTCAGTACGGGCCAGCGTGCGCACATGTCCATCCACCGCCTCCCGGGCGGTCACCCGGTACACGAGCATGCGGGGCGTCACCGCCGGCGGCAGACCGGCGAGGGCGGGGGACCGCAGCAGAATCGAGGCCATCTGCGTGCCGTGGCTCTCGGCGCCCGGATCCGCGGGGTCGGGGGACGGGTCGGCATCGCCCTCCACGAGATCGGATGCCGCGATGATGAGGTGCGTGGGCCCGATATCGCCGCCGAGCCATGGATGCGACACATCCACCGCCGCATCGATCAGCGCCACATGCTCGATACCCGCCCGCGCCGGGACCGGGGCGGGCTGACCATCCGGGGCGTCGCCGGTGGGCGTGACCCCCACGGGCTCCGCGGCCGCCGGGGCCATGTAGAGAACGGGCACCACCGCGCGGATGCCCGTGACCTCGGCGACGCTCGAGAGGCGACCCGCGGGCACGCGCACGGCCAGGCCGTTGAGCAGGGTGCGATAGCGGTGGGTGACGACCCCGCCCATGCCCTGCAGCGACCCCTCGACGGCGAGCTGCGCGGCCTGAATGCGCACGAGGGCCGCCGGCCGGCCGGCTGGCTCGACATCAACGAGCCCGCTGCCGTCCAGCACCACGATGGCCGACTCGGTGTCACCGGCGGGGGGCACCTGCGGGGCACGGTGGCCGTCAATGGCGTCATGCCAGGCCGCGGCCGCGACCAAGGCGCCGTCGGCCGCACCGGCGCCGGAGATCCCGGTCTGGGCCAGCAGCAGTGCCGGCGCCGCCACCGCGATGACACCCGCGAGCGCGATGCCGGCACCAACGGCCCTCATGCGGCGATGCCCCCGGGCGGGGCCGTGGCCACGGCGTCCGCACCCACGAAGTCGGGCCAGGGGATGGGCTCGGTGAAGCGCGCAGCCGCCGCGATCATCGCGGCGTTGTCGGTGCAGAGCGCGCGATCCGGGATGGCAACGCTCAGGCCGTGCTTCCCCGCGCCCTCCTCCACCAGCGCCCGCAGGCGCCCGTTGGCGGCGACGCCGCCCCCGATCGAGACGGCCGGTACCCCTGCCTGCGCCGCCGCGCGGATGAGACGGTCGGCCAGGGGGCGGACAATGGCCTCCTGATATGAGGCCGCGAGGTCGGCGCGGCACGCCGCGACGCCATCGGCCCCCAGATCGCGGGTGGCATAGAGCAGTGCCGTCTTCACCCCGGCGTAGGAGAAGTCGAGCCCACCCGGGCCGCGCGATCGCAGGCCCACGGGGAAGTCGAACGCCGTCGGATCGCCGTCGCGGGCGAGCGCCTCGAGTCCCGGCCCCCCGGGGTAGGGGATTCCCAGCAGGCGCGCACCCTTGTCAATGGCCTCGCCCGCGGCGTCGTCGAGGGTCTGGCCCAGGAGCACGGGGCGCGCGTAGTCCTCCACGAGGTCCAGCCGGGTGTGGCCGCCGGATGCCGTGAGGGCCACGAAGGGCGGGTCCAGCGCGACCGGCGCGAGCCAGCAGGCCGCCACATGGCCGTGCAGGTGATCGGCCATCACCAGATCCTTGCCGGCCGCGTAGGCAAGGGCCTTGGCGGTGGCCACTCCCACGAGCAGCGCGCCGATGAGCCCGGGCCGGCCGGTGACGGCGATGCGGTCAACGTCGCGCAAGGAGGTACCCGACACCGCGAGTGCGCGATCAACGACGGCGTTCACGGTGGTGAGGTGGTGGCGCGCCGCCACCTCGGGCACGACGCCGCCGTACACCGCGTGCAGGTCGGCCTGCGAGGAGACGATGTTCGACAGGATCCGGCGGCCGTCCACGACGGCCGCGGCCGTCTCATCGCACGACGTCTCGATGGCGAGCACGAGGTCGCCCATCAGCCGACGCCCTCGGGCGGGTTCCGCCACATGATCAGCGCATCCTCCTGATTGTCGGAGTAGTAGCGCGGGCGGATTCCGCAGTCCACGAAACCGCGGCCGTGATAGAGGCGGATGGCGGCCGCGTTGGAGACCCTGACCTCGAGCGTGTAGCAGTCGTAGGGGCGGCCGTCGAGCGCCGCAAGCACTCCATCCACGAGCAGGCCGCCGAGCCCCCTGCGCCGATGGGCCGGATCAACGGTCACATTCAGGATGTGCCACGAATCGCCCTGACCCGCGCAGGCGATGAACCCCACCACCCCGCCGGCATCGACGGCCACGAGGGTCGCCCCCTCCGGGCGCTCCAGCTCCGTGGCGAACAACTGACGCGACCACGGAACGGGGTTGCTGCGCTGCTCGATCCCGAGGATCGCCGTGAGGTCCTGATTGCGGGCGCGGCGGATGACCGGTGCGCGCACCTTGAGCGCCCGGGGCCTCATGCCACCGCCCCCTCACGCTCGCGTCGGCGGCGGTTCTCCTCGGCATCGGGCAGGCGCAGGTACTGGGGCGCCACCGGACGGGGGCCGGACGCGCGGACGAGGGCGACGAGATGGGCAGGCCCAATGCGATCAAGCACGCCGGCGGGTGCCCGCCTCACGCCGGGGACCAGCGGAACGAGATCGGCGCCGTCGCCGGCGATGACGCACGGGCCCACAGCGGCCAGCGCGGTCGCGAGCGCGCCGGGGTCCCAGGCCGCGGCGGTGACGACCTCGCGCACCACGCCGGGTGCACCCACCGAGTACGCCGCCGCGTACACCTGACCACGCCGCGCGTCGATCACGGACGCCACCACCTCATCATCGGAGTGCCGGCACACGGCGGCACCCAGTGCGAGGGCCTCGAGGGTGGATGCGCCATGCACGGGGATGCCGAGCGCCTGACCCAGGCCGAGGGCGGTGGCGATTCCGATCCGGATGCCCGTGAAGCCCCCGGGCCCGACGCCGACGACGACCGCATCGAGGTCGGCGACCACGATGCCGGCCATGGCGAACAGGTGATGCGCGCCCTCAAGGATCCTCCGGCCGCCTCCGGGGCCGCGGCCGAGCCACGCCTCGGCCCGCACCTCGTCGTCAGCGACGAGGGCGAGGGCGGGATCAGGCGTTGCGGTGTCGAGCGCGAAGGTCGTCACAAAGGGCCTCGAGCGACGCATCCATGCCGGGATCGGCGCCGTCCAACCGTACCACCCGCGTGTCCCCGCCCCCGTGGGCGATGTCGATCCGCACGCGCGGCGCCGGCAGCCCATGGAGCACGGCGTCGGGCCACTCGATGAACGCCACGGCGTCGTCGGGGACGGCCTCGAGGGCGAGCCCCATCTCCTCGTCGTCGGGGTCGGTGAGGCGCCAGGCGTCGAGGTGCGCAACGGGCACACGACCGTCGTAGGCGTTGGCGATCGTGAACGTGGGGCTCGTGACCGGTCCCACGACCCCGAGGGCGCGCGCGGCCGCGCGGACGAGTGTGGTCTTACCGGCGCCGAGTTCGCCCCTCAGCACCACGATGTCACCCGGGCCCAGCAGGTGGGCCAGCCCCCGCCCCAGCGCCTCGGTGGCCTCGGGGCCGTCGCTCGTGTACTCGGGCGCCATCAGAAGAGCCCCAGTTGGCGCGTCGCGGGGGCAGGGTCGGTGTGTGACGACTGGGGGGTCCGGGGATCCGGGCCGGAGTCCTCGCCACCGTGGGCACGGGGCGTGGCCCCCGGGGCCGTCCCGGCGTCCTGCGTGGGGGGCGGGGTGCCGTCACCCGTCAGGCCGATGAGTGCCGGAATGCGGGCGAAGTCCTCCTGAAGGCTGCCGAGCATGGCCCGCGTGTACAGGGCCGCGGCCGGGTGGTACACCGGGTACAGCACCGTCGGCATCCCGGCGAACTCGACGCTGAGGGGATGTCCGTGGACCTGACTGATTCCGTCGGGGCGACCCGAGAGGAGTTTCGTCGCGAAGTTGCCGAGCGTGCAGACCACGCGGGGGCGGATGAGCACCACCTGCTCCTCGAGGTAGCCGCGACAGGCCTGGATTTCGTCCGGGTGCGGGTCGCGGTTGCCGGGCGGTCGGCACTTGAGCACGTTCGCGATGAACACCTGCTCGCGGGACATGCCGATCCCCTCAAGCAGGCCGTCCAGCAACTTGCCGGCCTGACCGACGAAGGGGAGGCCCGTCTGGTCCTCGGTGGCGCCCGGGGCCTCGCCGACGAACATCAGATCGGCGTCCGGGTCACCGGCGCCCACCACCACCGTGGTCCGGCCCTCGGACAGGGGGCAGCGCGTGCACCCGCGCAGGTGCGCGGCCAGCCTCTCGAGCGCCTGGGCGCGGACCGCGGCATCGCTCATCTCGTGTCCACGCTATAAGCGGCCCCGGACGCCCGATCCGCCCGCGGTGCCCACTTGTGGCATCCCCCTCCGACGTTCTAGATTCCCGCATCCGTTCACGGCGCCGAGCCCGGTACCCCCTCGCGGGGACTGGAGCGAGTCCGGTTCGGCGATGCCCGTCCATGGCGGCGGGTTCGTCGCGCTGCGCCCATCGCACATGACCGACTCAACGACCGCATCCCACGCCTCGCCGCCGCGCCCCGCGGTGGTCCGCACCGTCCCGGATCTCCGCGGTGCGGTCGCGTCGCTGCGCGCCACCCACGGTACCGTGACCCTGGTGCCGACGATGGGTTCGTTCCACGACGGACACCTCTCGCTCATGCGTCTGGCGGCCGGCGGCGGCAGCGCGGTCGTGGTGTCCCTGTTCGTCAACCCCACCCAGTTCGCCCCCACGGAGGACCTCGCCGGCTACCCGCGCAACGAGGAGCGCGATCTGCTCCTGGCCCACGAGGCCGGCGCGGACCTGGTGTGGGCCCCGTCCGTCGCGGACGTCTATCCGGACGGGTTCGCGACGGAGGTATCCATCGGCGGGCCCGCCGAGGTGCTGGAGGGCGCAATCCGTCCTCATCACTTCGCGGGGGTCGCCACCGTGGTGGCGAAACTGCTCACCGCCGTCCGTCCGGACCGCGTCGTCTTCGGCCGCAAGGACGCCCAGCAGGTGGCGGTCATCCGGCGGTTGATGACCGACCTCCACCTGGACGACATCGAGATGATCATCGGCCCCATCGTCCGTGAGGCCGACGGACTCGCGATGAGCAGCCGCAATGCCTACCTCGGACCTGACGACCGGGATGCCGCCGTCGTGCTCTCGCGCGCCCTGGCGGCGGCGGCCGGGCTGGCGGATGAGGGTGAGTGCGACGTGGCGCGCCTCGAGCAGGCCGCAATGGCCGTGCTCGCCGCCGAGCCGCGCTGCGAGCCCGGGTATGCCGCGGTGGTGGATCCCGTCTCGTTCGTCCGGACGGAGCGCCTTACGGCACCCGCCCTCCTGTGCGTCGCCGCGCGGATCGGCCCCGCCCGCCTCATTGACAACCGTGAACTGCCCGTACCAACCACACGGAGGACCGCCGTGCCCCGAGCACGCACCATGTTGAAGAGCAAGATCCACCGCGCGACGGTGACCGACGCGAACCTCGACTACGTCGGGTCCATCACCGTGGACCGTGACCTTCTCGACCTCGCGGACATCCGCGAGTACGAGAAGGTGTCCGTCCTCAACGTCAATACCGGTGCGCGGTTCGAGACGTATGCCATCAACGGCCCGCGCGGCCGGGGTGACATCTGCCTGAACGGCGCGGCGGCCCGGCTCGGGCACCGCGGGGACCTGGTGATCATCCTCACCTACGCCGAGTACGACGACGCCGAGCTGGTGGCGGGTCACGAGCCGACGGTCGTGCACGTCAACTCCCGCAACGAGGTGACCGAGCTGGTCGAGGACATGGTGCCGGTCATGTGGGAGGTGGACTAGCCATCCTGCGCGCCGATGAGATCCGCGCGCTCAAAGGCCTCCGCCGCATCGCAGTCCTCACGGCCTACGACTACCCGATGGCGCTCGCGCTCGACCAGGTGGGCCTGGAGGTCCTCCTCGTCGGGGACAGCCTCGGTGAGGTCGAGTTGGGCTTCGACTCCACCCGCGCGGTATCGGTCCCGATGATGGAGCACCACATCCGTGCGGTCGCGAACGGGGCAATCCACACCCACATCACGGGCGACATGCCCGCGCGCTCCTACGACACCCCGGCAGATGCCCTGCGCACGGCGCAGGCGCTGGTGAGGGCAGGCGCCCACTCGGTGAAGCTCGAGGGCGCCATGATCCCTGCGGTGCAGGCCATCATCGGCGCCGGAATCCCGGTCATGGGGCACGTCGGGCTGTTGCCCCAGACGACCGAGGGCGGGTACCGCCGGCATGGCAAGACGGCCGACGAGGCCGACCGCCTGGTGGAGGACGCATGCGCGCTCGATGACGCCGGCTGCTTCGCCATCGTGGTCGAGTGCGTCGATCCGGAGGCCGCGCTGCGCATCACCCAGTCCGTCGGTGCACCCACCATCGGCATCGCGGCGGGCAGCGACTGCGACGGTCAGGTCCTGGTGAGCACCGATCTGATCGGACTGCTGCCCGATCCCCCGCCCTTCGTGGTCCCGCGCGCAAACGTGCGGGACATCATCCGGGGCGCCGCCGCGGAGTTCGCGGCCGACGTGCGCGCGGCCGCCGCCCCCCCGGTGACGGGCGCACGCCGCTCGTAACCCCGGTACCTCACACGGTGCCCGGCAGGTCACCGTGTACGAGGCGGCCCGTGAGGCCGGAGGGCCTGACACCCGGGGGCCGCAGGCCTCGATTGGTGCGTGCGTGGCACCGGGGCGGGGCGTCACCTACGCGATGATGCCGCCCTGGGCGATCTTGTTCAGGTCCAGGGCCGTCGTCAGCGTGTCCTCGTCCACACCCTTCTCCCGCGCGACCTCACGCAGCGAGCGGCCAGACGCGGTGGCCTCCTTGACGATCTCCGCTGCGAGGTCGTAGCCGATGTAGGGGTTGAGGGCCGTTGCCGCCGCCAGAGTGCCCTCGGCGTGGCGGATGAGGCCCTCGGGGTTCGGCGTGATTCCCTCAACACACTTCTCGCGGAACGCCGTCGCCGTGGTGGTGAGCAGGTGGACCGAGTGCAGCAGGTTGCGCGCCATCAGCGGGATGCGAACGTTCAGTTCGAAGTTGCCCTGCGTGCCCGCGACGGTGATGGCGGTGTCGTT
>SXQZ01000123.1 GCA_005792725.1 Actinomycetota bacterium | reverse complement strand
GGGAGGGCCGGCGGGGCATCCGCCCGCGTCGTCCGGATGCGCTGCTCCAGCGCGTCGGCCGCGTTCTGGCGCGCCGTGAGGGCGGTGGCCGACGGCGTCGCCGCATCGGGGCCCAGGGTCAGCGACCGGATCCCGAGCACGCTGAACGAGACTGCGAACAGCCCGAACATCACACTGACGATGACGATGCCTCGCTTGGTCATGGCGCCCTTCCTCCCTCGGTGGTGGTGACGCATCGGAGGCTATGGCGTCCATGTGGGGCGCGGGTGAGGACCGCTCCGGGGTCGTCCCAGCGTTCGGTAAGGATTCGTCCAAGGCCGACCGCGTGCCCTGCATGGGCGCGATACTGCCCCTATGCGCTTACTCGTGGTTGAGGACGAGGACTCCATTGCCACCCCGCTCGCCGATGGATTGCGGCGCGCGGGCTTCGAGGTGGAGCGGGTGGCCACGGGCGCGGCGGCCCTCGCTGCCCCTGAGCCCGATCTCGTACTGCTCGACCTGCGCCTGCCCGACATGGATGGGTACGCGGTGGCACGGAAGCTGCGCGCACGCAGCCGGGTGCCGATCATCATGGTCACTGCACGTGGCGAGGAGGTGGACCGCGTGGTGGGGCTCGAGATCGGCGCAGACGACTATGTGGTGAAGCCCTTCGGTCTGCGCGAGCTCGTCGCACGCATCAACGCCGTGCTCCGGCGCGTGGGCGATGGCGCGCCCGACGATGCGCCCGACGAGCACCGTGCCGGACCCCTCGTCGTGAGCATGCGCACCCATCGGGTGACGATCAGCGGAAAGGAGGTGCACCTGACCCCCCGGGAGTTCGACATCCTCGCCATGCTCATCGCGGATCCCGGCGCCGTGGTGGGCCGGGACGACCTCCTGCGCCGGCTGTGGGGTACCACGTGGGCGGTGCAGACCAAGGCCATTGACGTGCACGTGTCATCCCTTCGCCGCAAGCTCGGTGACCCTGCCTGGGTCGAGACGGTGCGCGGGGTGGGCTTCCGGCTCGGGGCCCCCGGCGGATGACGCGACGCCTGGTCGCGGGGTACCTCGCCCTCACGATCGTGGTCCTGGTGGTGCTGATGGTGCCGCTCGGGATCACGCGCCGGCATGGCCTCGAGCAGGACCTGCTGCTGCGGATGGAGCGGGATGCGGGCGTGGTGGCATCACTCGTCGAGGGCGACCTGCGCTCGCCCGGATCGGTGCCCGAGGCCCAGATCGGGGCGGCGATCGCCCGGTATGCGGCGACCACGGGTGCCCGGGTGGCGGTGACGGGGCCGACGGGATCGGTGATCGCCGACACCGATCCGCCGGCCCCCGGGGACCGCACCCTGCGAACGCGCCCCGAGGTGACCGCGGCCCTCGCCGGAACCGTCGCGACGGGAAGCCGCTACTCGCAGACGCTGGGCACCGACCTCCTGTATGTCGCCGTCCCGGTCGCGGCATCCGGCCGGGTATACGGGTCGGTGCGCATCACCTATCCCGCCTCCGAGGTGGACGAGCACGCGCGTGGCTACTGGCTCCTGCTCGCCGGCGTCGGCGTCATCACGCTTGTTGCGGTGGCGCTGATCGGATGGCTCATTGCGCGCTGGGTGTCGCGGCCGCTCGCGCGCCTCGAGCAGGGCGCCGCCGCCGTGGGAGCCGGGGATCTGGCCACCCGCGTGCCCGAGGACGAGGGCCCCCCGGAGGTACGGGCCCTCGCGCGGCGGTTCAACCTCACCGTCGCGCAGCTGGAGGAGGTGGTGGGGGCCCAGGAGGCCTTCGTTGCCGACGCCTCCCATCAGATGCGCACGCCGCTCACCGCTTTGCGCCTGCGCATCGAGAACCTGAGCGCATCGCAGGGGGGTGCCGGGGAGGCCGATGCCCAGGCGGCCCTGCACGAGGTCGACCGGCTCACCCTGATGGTTGACAGCCTGCTCGCCCTGGCCCGCGCCGAGCGCGGGGACGCCCCGATCGTGTCCGTGGATGTGTCGGCGTCGCTGCGCGGCCGGGTTGCCTCGTGGTCCGACCTCGCGGCGGAGTCGGGGGTGGTGCTCACCACCGGCATCGAGCATGGCCTCACGGTGCGGAGGCCCGACGGGGTGCTTGACCAGGTGGTGGACAACCTGCTGGACAACGCGGTGGAGGCCTGTCGCGCGGCGGGACATGTGGAGGTGCGGGCCGTGGCCCTGTCCGGCGAGGTGCACATCGAGGTCATCGATGACGGACCGGGGATGAGCGATGAGGACCGGGGGCACGCGTTCGACCGGTTCTGGCGCGCCGCGGCGTCACGCCCCGGGGCGGGGACCGGATTGGGATTGCCGATCGTCCAACGCCTCGTCGAGCGCGCCGGGGGCTCGGTGACGCTGCACGACCGTGACGGCGGGCCCGGCCTGCGCGTGTGCATCGTGCTACCGCGGGGGTAGGCACCGACGGGACCGCCCATCGGGGACGGATGTCAGACCCGGCCTGCGCGACAGGGGGTTATGGTGGCGCGTTCCCCATGTTCGACCTTACTCGTTTCCTGCCCCGTCGCAGCGACTACACGGGGCTCCGCACAACGCTGCGCGGCGACCTGCTCGCGGGGCTCACCGTGGGCGTGGTTGCCCTGCCGCTGGCTCTGGCCTTCGGCGTCACATCGGGAGTGGGGGCCACCGCAGGCATCGTGACGGCGATCATCGCGGGGCTGGTGGCAGCCGTGTTCGGTGGGTCGTCCCTGCAGGTGTCCGGGCCCACGGGCGCCATGGCCGTTGTGCTGCTCCCCATCGTCGCGGCCCATGGCGCGGGCGCGGTGGCGGCCGTGGCGGTGCTGGCCGGGCTGCTCGTGGTGGGCTTCGGGTTGCTCGGCCTGGGCCGCGCGATCACGTTCGTGCCGTGGCCGGTCATCGAGGGCTTCACCCTGGGTATCGCGGTGATCATCGCCCTCCAGCAGGTGCCCTACATTCTCGGCGTACCCCCACCCGACGGCGACCGCGCTGTGATGATCGCCATCGACTCCATCCGGGCGGCGGGCGGTCAGGCCACCGCCTGGTCGCTGGCGCTGGTCGGGGTCTCGGTCGCCGTGATGGTGGGCCTGCACTACATCCGTCGATCGCTGCCGGCATCGCTGATCGCCGTCGTCATCGGCACGGTGATCGCGGTGCTGCTGGGGCTCGACGTCCCGGCCATCGGCGCGATCCCGGCGTCGTTGCCGATGCCGTCCATGCCCGACCTCGACATGGATGCCATCAGCGCACTGGCCGGCAGCGCACTGGCGGTTGCGGCGCTGGCCGGCATAGAGTCGCTGCTGTCGGCCCGGGTCGCCGACGGCATGGCCGATACCCCGGGCACCGATCCCGATCGTGAACTGGTGGGGCAGGGGCTCGCCAGCATGGCGTCGGGGCTGTTCGGCGGGATGCCGGCCACCGGGGCAATCGCCCGGACGGCCGTGAATGTGCGCGCCGGGGCCCGTACGCGGGTATCGGCGATTACCCATGCGCTCTTCCTCGCCACGGTGGTTCTGGTGGGGGCCGCGCTGGTGGCGCGCATCCCGCTGGCGGTGCTCGCGGCCGTGCTCATCGTGACCGCCGCGCGGATGGTGGACTATTCGAATGCCCGGGCGATCCTGCGCTCCACGCGGGCCGACGCGCTGGTCTTCACGGTCACAGCCGTCGTCACGGTGGCCTTCGACCTCATCCTCGCGGTGGAGATCGGCGTGGGTCTGGCCATCGTCGTTGCCCTGCGGTCGCTCATCCGGTCGAGCCGGCCGGCACGCGAGGACATCGTCGCGCACCCCGAGATCGATGCCGATGACGAGGCCGGGCTGCTGGCCGACCACATCGCCGTGTACCGCCTCGACGGCGGCCTCTTCTTCGGTGCCGCCCAGAGGTTCCTCGACGAACTCACCGAGGTCAGCGACGTCCGGGTGGTCATTCTGCGTCTGAGGTTCCTGGCCGTGCTCGATGCCACGGGGGCGCAGGCGCTGGCGGAGGTGATCGCATCACTGGAGCGACGTCACATCACAGTGCTCCTGTGCGGTGTGCAGGAGCCCCATCGGGTGGCGCTGTCGGCCGTGGGGGTGCTGGGTGACCCGGCCCTCGGCCGCCGGGACTTCCCGTCACTGGCGGATGCCGTGGCGCATGCGCGCGTGCACGTGACCCGGGCGGACCCGGCGATCCCGGGGGCCCGGGTCCAGCCCGGCTGGTGACCCTCCGGGCGGGACCCGGGCGCCGAGGGGCGCCGACCGCGCCCGCGCCCGACAGGGGCCCGTCGGCGACGAGCCTCCCACCCGGACGCCTCACCCCCCCGCGGGCGGCAGGCCGCCGGCACGCAGCATGGCAAGGCGCCGCGTGTAGTCGTCCGGACCGATCTCCCCGGCGGCCAGCCGCTGGTCGAGCCGGGCCCTGGCCTCGGGGTCGCCCCCGGGCGACGCCCCGCCTGCGCTGCGCCCCCTCAGCCAGACCATCACGGCGACGACCGCGAGAGTGATGAGGGAGAGCGTGATGAACGTGAGACTGAGGGCGAACCACCAGCCGACGCCGCCGGACAGGCCGTGCTCCATGCCGCCCCATCCGCCGCCGCCGGGTCCTCCGAGTACCTGATCACGCATCCCGTGGTCCATGTGACGCACCTCCGTTCGTGTCGCCCCGATTGCAGCACCCGTGCTGAAGAGGTGCGTAAGAGCCGTCGGAGAACGTCGGCGGGCGTGCGCGGGGGTAGCGTGCGCACGGAATCCCCGGGGAGGAACTGAGCGATGAACCTGAGCGGCGCACACGTGGTGATCACCGGCGCGTCGCGCGGCGTGGGCGCTGCACTGGCGGACGAGTTCGCCGCCAAGGGGGCGCGGCTCACGCTGGTCGCCCGCAGCGTGGATGCCCTCGCCGCCGTGGCGCAGCGCACGGGCGGCAGTGCCATGCCGGCCGATCTGGCCGACCGCGAGCAGGTGGACGGGCTGATCGGGCGCATCGAGGCGGCGCACGGCCCCGTGGACGTGCTCGTGAACAACGCGGGCATTGACCTGACCGGTGCGTTCATGGACATGCCGATGACGGACATCGAGCGCATGGTCCAGTTGAATGCGATCACGTTGGCCGACCTCACGCGCCAGGTGCTGCCGGGGATGGTGGAACGGGGCGGGGGGCACGTCGTGCAGGTGTCCTCGCTCGCCGGCACCGGGACCTTCCCGGGCATCTCGGTGTACGGCGGCACGAAGGCATTCGTCACGCACATGACCGCGGGCGTGCGACTGGAGGTCAAGGGCCTGCCCATCGGGCTCACCGTGGTGGAGACGGGGCTCATCACGCCCACCGACATGGCCGACTCGGTGCTCTCGTACCCGCCCACCAAGGCGTCGTTCCGCCGCTTCCACCGGCTCGGGTTGCTCGCCGACGCCGACGTGCATGCGGTCGCGCGGAAGACCGTGCACGCCGTCGAGAAGGGCAGGCGCACCGTGCGTATGCCCGCCCGGGCGTTCCTGTTCCCGATGCTCACCAACGCGCCGCGCCGGCTGGTGGAGATGTTCCTGATCGGAGTGCCCCGCCGCACCGACGGGTAGGCGCCAGGACGCCGGCACCCCGGGCGGTGCCTGGTGGCGTCCGGGAGAATCCCCCCATGCCGACAGAACGCCGTGACACCATCGCAGGGGGGTTCAGCGAGACCGCATCCGATTACGACGGGGCGGTGCGCTACAACCTCGAGGGCGCCCAGCGCCTGGTCCTCTCGATCCCCCCGGGGTGCTACGACGACGTGCTCGACGTCGGGTGCGGGAGCGGCTGGGCCACTCAGGCCGTGATTGACCGGTTCCAACCCGCACATGTGACCGGGGTGGACCCCTCGGAGGGCATGCTCGAGCAGTTCGCGGCGAAGCTCGGCGCCATCGGGGGTGTCGAGGTGTCCCTGGTTCAGGCGGGGGTCGAGGACATGCCGGTCGAGTCGGATGCGTTCGATCTCGTCGTGTGCTCGATGGCCTACCACTGGTTCCAGCACCGGTGGGAGGCGGCGGAGGCAATGGCCCGCGCCATGCGCCCCGGCGGCGTCATCGCGATCCTGTGCTCGGGCAAGGGGGGCGAACAGGCCTACCGCGATGTCATCGCCGATGTCGAGCCCATCAACTACCAGTGGCTCGGTGCCTTCGACGGCAACCTGCGCGACATCCCGGAGATGGAGGGCTACCTCGTGGGCGCCGGCCTCGAGCCGGTGGACATCTGGATGGAGCGTCGCGTGCGCCACGTGCCGGTGGAGCAGTACATGGAGCGCATGCGCGTGGTTGCGGGCCACATCATCGGTGACCCATCCGAGCCCGACGTGGCCGCGTGGCTCGCGAAGGTCGAGGCGCGCATGATCGAGCGCTCCGGCCCCCGCGGCTGGACCTACGACTTCAACAAGCTCTACGCCATCGCGCGCAAGCCGTAGCGCCCGCCGGGTTCGCAACCGGTGACCGTCGGGGGGCGGTCACCAGCCCCCGCTATGCCCCTGATCCTGAAGGCCACATTTCGTCGTCATCCCGTCGTCCGCTCCACCCCGGCGCACGCCCCACGCCCCCGGTGCACCCGATCTCCTGCACTGTGCAGCCGTTCGCGACGATGGGGATACGCGCCGGTGTCCGCGGACCCGGTCAGGCATCGGCGGGTAAGCATTGGTAGCGTTGAGAAATGACACGGTTCCTGCGGTCCGGTCCGCGCAGTGGGATTGCCCCACTCGGGCCATCCGTCCGCTGGGGTCCCACCTGAAAGGCCTCGCCCGGTGTCGACACGCCTCCTCACACCCACCCACCCGTCCGGCACCCCGCCCGCCGCACGGCGTGGCGGGACGGTCCGCGGGGACGTCAGGGTACTCGCGGTGCTCCTCGGCATGGCCGCACTGGTGCTCATCACCCCTGCGACATTGCTCGGTGCTGCGGGAATCGACTGGACCGGTCGCGCCTCCGTTTTGGATCACAGGTGGACCTCGGTCACGTACGGAGGTGGCCTGTTCGTCGCCGTGTCCTCCGACGGCGTCGGCAACCGGGTGATGACAAGCCCCGACGGCATCACCTGGACCGGTCGCGCCTCCGCTGCGGATAACAACTGGTTCTCGGTCACCTACGGGGAAGGCCTGTTCGTCGCCGTGTCCTCGAACGGTAACGGCAACCAGGTGATGACAAGCCCCGACGGCATCACCTGGACCAGCCGCGCCTCCGCGGGGAACAACGTCTGGTACTCGGTCACTCACGGGGGTGGTGTCTTCGTCGCCGTGGCCGCATCCGGCAACCGGGTGATGAGAAGCCCCAACGGCATCACCTGGACCATCCGCACCTCCCCTGGGGACACCGAGTGGCTCTCGGTCACCTACGGGGGTGGCCAGTTCGTCGCCGTGGCCCTCCGCAGCAGGGGTGCGCACGTGATGACAAGCCCCGACGGCATCACCTGGACCCCCAGCTCCTCGGTTGGGGGTGGCCAGTGGACCTCGGTCACCTACGGGAGTGGCCTATTCGTCGCCGTGAACGCGGACGAGGGCCGCGAGGGGGTGATAACCAGCCCCGACGGCATCAACTGGACCGACCGCAGCACCCCTGCGCCGAGCGCGTGGAACTCTGTCACCTACGCGAGGGGTCTCTTTGTCGCAGTGTCCGGGACCGCCGCCCATGGCATCCCGGTGATGACGAGCGGGGTGCTCACCCCGTCGACGCCGGACCCTGATCCCATCGCAGCCCTCAGGGCACGCACCGGGTGCAGCAAGGGCCGGTGCATCACCGTCGGCCCCGTTCCCACCGCTGCGGCGCGCATCACCCAGTCGGCCATCGGCGGCACAGCAGCAGCCTCATCCGTCCATCTGCTCGCAGTCCCCAGGGGGAGGACCGCCAGAGGCCGGTGCGCCATCCGGACCACGGGCAAGGGCAGGGAGGCAAAGCGCACCTACGGCTGCACCATCCGCCTGACCGCGGGCACCTGGACCCTCACCACCCGGGCACTCAGCCCGGGCGGCGCCGTGGTGGCACAGGCGGTGAAGGCCGTGCGCGTCAAGTAGCCCGGGCCCTGAGCGGACCCCGGGCCTGTGCCGCACC
This sequence comes from Actinomycetota bacterium, assembly GCA_005792725.1. Classification (GTDB taxonomy): domain Bacteria; phylum Actinomycetota; class Thermoleophilia; order Miltoncostaeales; family Miltoncostaeaceae; genus SYFI01. The sequence continues at coordinate 4,098 of SXQZ01000123.1, read as the reverse complement.
GGTTGCGGCGGTCGGCACCGGGCACGTCCGGCCTGAGGCCACCCCCGACGCCGCGCTCAGCCGTGCGGCGTGCCGGTGGTCTGCTCCTGCAATCCACAGGGGTTGGGTGAGATCTCCTGAACTGGCGGCCGCCCCGCCCCCCGGTTCCCAGCAGGGGTCCGCGGCTCACGGCAGACAGTGACCCCGGCGTGGGGTGCACGTCCGGGAACGCCGTGCCGCCGCCGCATCAGCCGGGGCGCAGGCCCCCTGCCAGTGACACACCCACGAGGGGCGGCACCGATTCGGTAGTGGCGAGCAGACGGCTCTCGGGTTCTGTGCGCGTGAACCGGATGGCCCCTGAGCGCTGCTGGAGGGCGCGGATCACGGACAGGGCCGGCGCCGCCGACGCGCCGCACGCGATCTCGGCGCGGGCGACGAGGGCCGTGGAGTTGGCGCTGGGCGGCGACCCGGGGTAGGCCGTCCAGCCCCCGGCGGTCCGCTGGGATGCGAGCCACGCCCGGGCCTGGCGGATCGCGGCCGAGGAACATGGCCTTCCGGCCGCCCGCAGGGCCACCACGGACAAGGCCGTGCTGTCCACGTCGGGCACGCCGCCCCGCGTGAGGCCCAGGTTCCACCCGGGGCCCGAGCGAAGGCCCGCCAGCACGGTGGCCGCCCGCGGGGGCACCGATCCCGTGGCCGCCCGGAGCGCGATCATCGCGAGGCCGTGGTCGAACGCGGTCCGGCCGTAGCGTCCCGCCGGGGTTGAATCGGAGCGCAGGCGCGCGAGGTAGTTCACGCCGCCGAGGCGCGAGGGGTTCCCGTCGGCGGCGAGTGTTCCCAGAACAACCTTCGCCGTCGCTCCGGCGGTGTCGGCATACGCAGGCGCGGCATCGGCGAGCGCCTGCAGGCGCGGCGCGAGGGTGGCGGCACGCGTGCCGGTAAGGCGCAGGGCCACCATGATGTCGGCCTGCTGGCCGGCGGGCATGGAGGACGGCTGCTCACCACCGAGCCAGGTGGCCGCCCGCTGGGCGGCCACCTGGTCGGCGGTCGTGGCGCCGAGGCCCGCAGGCGCCGCGAGCGCGGCACCCAGGATCACGACGCCGACGGCACCCGGCACGGACCTCAGCGCGCTGGCCACCGGTGATCCCTCACGCACGCCACCAGCTCGTGGCGCACGGTCGCGGGTCGGAGCGTGGTCATGGCGTAGCCATGGCGGCGCGTCATCTGCGTGGTGCCCCCGAGGCCGCAGCGGTCGAGGTGGCGGCGGAAGGCGGCGGCGCGGTCGTGCATGGCACGAGTGTTGCGCGGGCCCCCGGCGCGTGCCCCCATGAGTGCCTCGTCATGGCGGAGCGGGACGACGTAGGGGGTGCCCGACAGCCACGACGCCTGCCAGGACACCCCCGGGGGGAGCGCCAGAGACGTGTCGCCGCGCTCCGCGCGCGCGTTGAGATCGGCGGCTGCGGCCGAGGCCACGGTTCCCATGGCGCGGCGCATCTCGGCGGGGCTGAGGTCGGCGCCGCGGATCACCTGCCGGCGCACCGCCACGGGCGGACCGCCCGGTACGGGCAGGGGCACCTGGGCCGTGACGGTCACCTCCGTACCTCCTGCGCCGATGGTCAGCGGCACCCGGATGGTGGTGAGTGTTTCCGGGGCGTCGGGCATCGAGGCCCTGGGGAGCGGGGGAAGGTCGCACACCGTGGGGTCGTCGGCCGGGTACGCACACACACGTGCGACGTCGCGCACGGCCCCCGTGCGGCTGACGACCACATCGGCGGGCCCGGACCCGCCGGCGGTGAGCGTGGCCGTTCCATCGGCACCCGCAATGACGGTGCTGCCGCGGTAGGCCACGGTGGCACCGGCGGCGGCCGTGCGCACGCCCGCCTTGTCATAGGAGTCGATGCGCACCGGGAATGCCGCGCCGCTCACCACCGGCTGGGCGGCGGCCGTGATCGCCAGTTCGGCGAGGGCCATCTCGTAGACGCCGTCGAACGGCGACAGCGCCCAGAGCACCTCGTCGCCGTCGGCCAGTTCCAGCGATCCGGCTCCCACCGCGGCGAGCCGGTGGTTGTGCTTGAGGAACCATGCGGGGCCCGTGTTCCAGTCGCTCGGGTCACCGCCGATGGAGTCGAGGCCGAAGCCATACTGCCCCCAGTCGGTGAAGCCGAACCCCACGCCGTACAGACGCGACGCGTTGCCCAGCTGGGCGGCGGCGGTGCGCCCGCCCACGGACATCGTCCCGCCGTCCGCGGTGTCCCGGATGCTCAGGCTCGTCCCGGAGCCGGGCAGGACGTAGGGCGTCTCGCGCAGCACGGTGGCCGTGGTGCCCTCGATGCGGATGGTGGCCTCGGCGGCAAGGCCGGTGGCCGGAATGGCGAACAGGGCCGCGCATGCAGCCGCGCACGCGATGCGTGTGGTGGAAGTCACTGATCCCTCTTTCCTCGGAGGTGATTTGTCCGTGACGGAGCGGCGGCTGGTCTCCTGGCTTCCCGGTCAGACGCGAGTTGGATCACCTTCCCGGGGCGTTCGCCCCAGTGGCGGGTCTGAGCCTGATCCACTCGCTCCCGGGTGACAGTGGCGGGACCGCGCCGGATTCTCACCGGCTTCCCACTTAGCGCCCCGAGGGGCGACCGTCGTCCGATAGCGGACCCACACTAGGGCCTCGGTGCGGACGCCGCCCGGCGGACCCCCACCGCGGCGACGACCCCGGGGGCGCGGTGGCACCCCGCCCGCTCATCCCGACCGGGCGGCCGTTCGCATGCGGGTCAGATGCCCAGAGTGGCGGCGATCCAGTCGCAGATGAACTCCTGCGACGCCTGCGGTCCGAGCGGCTGGTCGTGGAACTGGGTGCCGGTGGAGAAGGTGAGCGTGCGCAAGAACTTCTGGTTGGGGCCCAGACCGGTGAGCATCGCGGGAACCTTGCGCCCCTGTGGCCCGAAGAACTCGTCCATCTGGTTGAGGCAGACGAGCGTCGGGATGCGCACCCCGGGCAGCACGGACTGGTACTGGAAGGCCAGGATGGCCTCGACCAGGCCGAAGTAGTCGCTGGGCGGGACCCCGCGACGCGCGCAGGCGAGGGCGTTCGCGGTGTAGATCTCACTGCGCTTGGACACGGTGAACCGTTCGAGGTGGGTCATGTACTTCCAGTCGCCGGCCATGCCGGCATTCACGTCGGCGGCCACCGCGCGCCTCACCGCGGCCGGTGCCCCCTGCACCTCGCGGACGGCCTTCACCGACCTCTGGTCGCCCCACACCTCGGCGAGGGAGTAGGCGCCGGGCTCCATGACCATGGCGGCCAGGCCGCGCGAGCCCGCGCCCGCGCTGGCGATGACCATTCCCAGCAGGCTGATGCCCACCGCCACGATGCGCGACGGGTCCACGTCGGGGCGCCCCCCGAGCCAGCCGATGACGGCATCGATGATCGTGGCCCAGTCCGCCTGCATCGGCTGCTTCTGCTGGAAGACCAGCGACATCTGCCCGGGGGCCTCGAAGGTGACGGCGTTCCAGCCGCGATCAAGGACGGCGGTGATGCCTTCGCAGAGCAGGTCCACGTTCTGGCCGTCGCTGCCGTTGCACACGATCACCGTGGGGCGCCTGCGCCCGTCGTCAGCCGGCCGGAACAGGTAGGCGGGCATCGACAGGCCCTGCCAGGGGATGGATGCCTGCACGACCGGGACATCCCACAGGGCGATGCCATTCCGCCAGTCCTGCTCGCACGCGCCGAAGACGGTGGCCTCGCGCGACGGGTGCGAGGTGCCGAGGACGAAGAAGAGGGCCTGCGCCCGGTAGCTCGATGCCCGCAGGTACTGCTGCCGCGCGCTCACGAGGTTGCCGGCGGCCTGCGACTGCGCCGCGCGGCGCTCGAGTCGGGCCGCGAGGCTCTGCCACTCCCCGACCAGCACGTCGAAGTCGGCGGCGGTGGGGTTCACCGGGTCGCCCGTCTTCTCGCGCACCACGCGCACGAGCTCCATGATCTCGCCCACCTCGGCGGCGCCCGACGACGCCGAGCCGAACGCGAACATCGCCTCGTCGTTCCACGCCGGGCACCGGAACATGGTCCACGGGAGACGCTCCGCCGACGCGGCGCCAGCCCGTCCGGCGCCCGCCGCGACGCCGGCGCCT
>SXQZ01000122.1 GCA_005792725.1 Actinomycetota bacterium | reverse complement strand
GGGCCGAGGAACTGCACGAACACGCCCGATCCGGGACCCCCCTTGTGGAGCTGGCCTGTGGAGTGCAGGAAGCGTGGCCCCCAGCCCGCGGTCGTGGCGGCGCGCGTGCGCGCCCGCACGGCAGCGCGCATCGCTGCCAGCGACCTCGCGCCCCCGGGGGTCGGGGTGGTGAACGCGAGGAGGGCCAGGTAGTCACCCCGCCCGAGCATCTCGACGGCCTGCACGATGTCCTCCGGCTCCCCGCGCTCATCGCGGCGGATGCCGTCACCGCCCAGCGCGCGGTGGGCCGCCTCCTTCGCCGCCTGGACGTCGGGTTGGTCGAACGGGTTGATGCCCATCACGGCCCCGGCTGCCGCCACCGCGACCTCGAGACCCATGTAGAGCCCCGCGACGTCGAGCGGAGTGCGGATGTCGAGCACGAATACGGGGATGCCGGTGGCGCCGATGGCCGCGACGTCAGCGTCGTGCTCGCCGGTGAGCCGCAGGTGCACGAGCACGCGGTCCGACCCGTACCCGCCGGGGTCACCCAGGGGCTCGTCCGCCACCGGCACGATGCCCCCGCCCGCCTTGCCGAGGCTCTCGGCCACCAGTTGCTCCAACCACAGACCGAACGAACCGATGCCCGGGTCGGCGACGATGGTGAGCTTGTCGCGTCCCGCCTGCGCGAGCGCGGCCAGCGCCACGCCCAGGTGCACCGGCGCGGAATCGGCACGGGCGTCACGGGCGAGGTCGAGCAGTGGGGTGAGGGGGACGCCCGCGACCGCCATGGGGATGAGCCCGAACAGGGTCAGGGCCGAGAAGCGGCCGCCGACGTCGGGCGGGTTGGTCGCCACCATCCGCCAGCCCTCATCCTGTGCGCGCCGGGCCAGGGGGGTACCGGCGTCGGTGATGGCGATCAGGTGGTCACGCGTGGCGTCGCCCAGCGCATCACGGAGGAACTGCCCGACATGGGCGAGGAAGGCGAGGGGCTCGGCCGTGGTGCCGCTCTTCGACGAGGTGATCGCGAGGCAGGTGGTGGGGTCAACGCCATCGGTGGCCCGCTGCACCGCAACGGGATCGGTGGAGTCGAGGATGCGCAGTTCGATGCCGGACGCGTGGCCGAAGGTGCGCCGGGTCACCTCGGGCGACAGGCTCGACCCGCCCATGCCCATCACCAGGACGTGCCGGATGCCCTGATCCCGCGCGCCGGCCACGAGTGCCTCGAGGGCCGGCACCTGGGCACGCATCTCGTCCGGCGCGCGCCGCCAGCCGGTCCACGTACGCGCCGCGTCGGCGTGCTCCCCCCATGCCCGGGGGTCGCCCGCCATCACTCCCCTCACGAGCCCGCGGGCGTCGGCGATGGCGTCGGCGACGAGGCCGGCGGCGGGGCCGGGGCGCGCGATGATCCGCATCAGGCCGTCGCGGCCGCCAGCGACTCGGTGGCGGCCGCGGCCACCGCCGCGGGCGTCATGCCAAGCCGGTCCATGACCTCGCTGCCGGGTGCCGACTCCCCGAAGCGGTCGATGCCCACGATGCGCCCGTGGGTGCCGGTCCAGCGCTCCCAGCCGAACGGCGACGCGGCCTCCACCGCGACCCGCGCCGTGATGGCCGGGGGCAGCACCTCGTCCCGGTAGGTCTGGGGCTGCGCCGCGAACAGCTCCCACGACGGCATGCTCACCACGCGCGCCGCGACCCCCTCGGCGGCGAGCAGGTCACGGGCCGCAAGGGCCAGGGACACCTCCGAGCCGGTTGCGATGAGCAGGCAGGCGTCCCCGGGGGCCACGACGTAGGCCCCGCGCGCGACGGGCGGGTGCTCCATGGCCAGGACGGGCAGGCCTTGGCGGGTCAGCACGAGGGCCGTCGGGCCGTCGGTCCGGGCCACGGCGATCCGCCACGCGGCGGCGGTCTCGCGCGCATCGGCCGGACGCAACGTCACGAGTCCGGGAATCGACCGGAGCGCGACGAGTTGCTCCACGGGCTGGTGGGTGGGCCCGTCCTCGCCGACGGCGACCGAGTCGTGGGTGAACACCAGGATCGACGGCAGCCGTTGCAGGGCCGCCATGCGGATGGCGTTCTTCATGTAGTCGGAAAAGGTCATGAAGGTCGAGCCGTACACCCGGAAGCCGCCGTGGGCCGTCATGCCGTTGACGGCCGCAGCCATGGCGAACTCGCGCACTCCGAAGTGGATGTTGCGGCCCGCGAAGGCGCCCGGCGCGATGTCGCCCCCGTCCGTGATGACCGTGCCGGTGGAGGAGGCCAGGTCGGCCGCCCCCCCGACCAGTTCGGGCAGGTTCGCGGCGATGGCGTTGAGCGCGGCCGTGGATGCCACGCGCGTGGCGGTCGAGGTTCCCCCGTCGAACGACGGCAGGCCGGCGTCCCACCCGGCGGGCAGGTCACCGGCAAGGCGGCGGCGCAGTTCGGCGGCCTCGTCCGGGTACGCGGCCGCGTAGGCGTCCATGGCGGCCTGCCAGGCTGCCACCTCGGCGTCTCCGCGCGCGCGCAGCACGCCGCCCCAGGCGGCGACGTCGTCCGGCACGCGGAACTCGGCGTCGTCGGGCCACCCGTAGGCCTGCTTGGCCAGACGCACCTCGTCGGCGCCGAGCGGCGCACCGTGGGCCTTGCTGGTGTCCTGGACGTGGGGGGCACCGAACCCGATGTGCGACGGGTAACGCACGAGTGTGGGGCGCCCGTCCGACTGCCGGGCTGCGTCGAGCACCCGGTGGATGCCCTCGGGGTCGTTGGCATCGGGCACGTCAAGCACGCGCCAGCCGTAGGCGGCGAAGCGCATTGTCACGTCGTCCCCGGTGGACATCGCCGTGGGCCCGTCCAGGCTGATGTGGTTGTCATCGAAGATGACGATGAGCTTGGCGAGGCCGAGGAAGCCGGCGAACGAGCCCGACTCATGGGAGATCCCCTCCATCAGGTCGCCGTCCGATGCGATCACCCACGTGCGGTGGTTGATCACGTCGTGCCCCGGCCGGTTGAACTCGGCGGCCAGCATCGCCTCGGCCAGCGCAAGTCCCACGGCGTTGCCGAGCCCCTGCCCCAGCGGACCGGTGGTCACCTCGATGCCCGGCACATGCCCGCGCTCGGGGTGGCCGGGTGTGCGGCTTCCCCATTGCCGGAAGGCCATGAGGTCGTCCACCGAGAGGGCGTAACCCGCCAGATGCAGCAACGCGTACTGGAGCATCGAGGCGTGGCCCGCCGACAG
>SXQZ01000121.1 GCA_005792725.1 Actinomycetota bacterium | reverse complement strand
GCCCGCCGCGGCCCGGCACGCCGGGTCGTGCCCGTCGCCCGCCGCCGGAGGCGCGGCTCCGGGCGGGCGAGCGGGTCGGGCCTGCGGGTGCTCAACGGCGTCGTGCGAACGACAGATTGCGCAGCGCCGCGCGGGCGTCGGCGAACTCCCGGGGTGCGACTGCGCGGGAGACGATGATGAAGGCGACGCCGCCGACGGCGGACACCACCGCCAGCCACGCGGCCGCACCCGAGAACGTCCCCGTGTCGGTGGGCATGAGAAAGGCCGGCACCAGGGCGATCGCGCCGGCGACGACTCCACCGACGAGGATGCGACCCTGCTGCGCCCCGAGCGCCCGGAGGGACAGCTCCGGGGTACGGCGACGGAGGAACCACAGTGTGATCGCGGTGTTCACGTACACGGCGATCGCGCTGGCCAGGGCCAGCCCGGCCTGCTCGAGCGGGCCGAGGAACAGGAGGTCGAGCCCGATGGTGATCACCACCGTGATGATGGTGGCCACCATGATCTCCCGGGCGTGGTTGCCCGCGGAGAGCGTGCGGTTCAGCAGGTACCCGATGAAGGTCCCCCACACCGCGATCCCGTAGAACACCAGCGGCGCCGAGATCTCGGCCACGCAGCCCGCGTCGCACTTCCCGCGCCCGAATGCCACCTGGGCGATCTCGGTGGCGCCGATGGCCATGAGGATTGAGAGCGGGATCGAGACGAGGGCGAGGATCCCCGCCGAGCGCCGGAAGGCGTCCACGCCCTCGCTCCTGCGGCTCTCGGCGAAGAAGCGGGCGATCAGCGGGAACAGGGGCGTGAGGAGGGGGAACAGCAACACGGTCCGGGGTGCCGACCCCAGGGCGTTGGCGAAGGACAGGGCCGCGTTGCGACCGGCCTCCAGCGACGAGGCGAAGAGCTTGTCGGTGAACGAGTTGACCTGCTGGAGGATCGAAGCCGCAGCGACCGGGATGGCGAGGACGGCCACCGACCCGAGCCGCGGATGGGTCAGCGCGGGCCGGAACCCGCCCCCGCCCCGCGACTCGCGGATGAACTGGGGCACCTGCAGCAGAACCTGCAGCAGCGCACCGAGGGCGACGCCCCACGCGGCGGCCGTGATCCCCAGCGTGCCGGCGCCGAGGATGACGCCCGTGAGGATGCCCGCGTTGAAGGCCACGCCCACCGCGGCCGGCCCCGCGAAGCGCCCGTGCACCTGGAGGATCGCCGTGAAGAGGGCGGAGAACCCCTGCAGCATGAGGGCGGGAGCCATGATGCGCAGCAGGTCCGATGCGACGGCCTCCCGCGCGGGCCCCATGTCGAAGAACCAGATGGGGAACTCCGGGACGATCGCCACGATGCCCGTGAGCACGATGAGCACCATCCCGGCCCATCCGGCGATGGCGCGGATGAGGCCCCAGGCGCTCTGGGGCCCCTCGCGCTCGCGCTCCTGCTGGAAGACCGGGATCATCAGCGTTGTGAGCACGTACAGCAGCACGGCGGCCACCGTGTTCACGACGAACAGCGCGTTGACGAGGGCGTCGGTGTCGGCGGTGGCCCCGAAGACGCCGGCGAGGACGATCTCGCGGACGAAGCCGAGGATCCGCGAGAGGATCCCGAACAGCGCGACGACGGCGGCCGCGCGTGCGACCTGCCGGATGCTCATCGCGCCGGCTTCAGCCCGTACAGGGTGCGCACGCCCGTGAGCACCAGCAGGCCGTTGATGCCGACGGCGGGGGTGTAGCGGCCGTCGGGGAAGGCGAAGACCTTCTCGCCGGTCGCGGCGTCGAGGGCGAAGGTGCGGCCATCGCGCGGGGTGCGCGCGATGGTGGAGAACCACACGAGCCCACCGATGACCGTGGCCGAGCCCGCGATGCGTTCGCCCGCCGGGAAGGTCCAGCGCACGCCACCCGTGACGGCATCCAGTGCGTAGAGGCGCTGGTCGTAGGAGCCCACGTAGACGGTCTCATCGCTGACGGCGGGGCTTGAGTAGGCCCAGTCGCCGACCACGCGCACCCAGGCGACGGAGCCGTCGCGGGCGTTGATGGAGAGGATCCGCCGGTTGACGTTGCTGGCGTAGATGCGTCCATAGGCGACCGCGGGGTTGCCGTAGAAGGCACCGGCGCCGCCGATGAAGCGGCCGGGGCTGGTGGTGCGCCACTTGATTCGGCCCGTCTTTGCCGAGAACGACGTGAGGCGGCCGCTGTAGTCCCCCGCGATCACATGATCGCCGTACCGGGTGAGGCTCGACTTGACCTCACCCGTGGCCCGGGCCGTCCAGATGAGCCGGCCGGTCTTCACGTCCATGCAGAGGATCAGTCCCCCGAGCGTGCCCACATAGGCCCGGTCGCCGATGATGAGCGGTGATGACTCGGTGGAGGCACCCACGTCACGGCGCCAGGCGATCTGGGAGTCATCCTGATGCATGGCCTCGACGTAGCCGTTGATGGTGGTGAACAGCACCAGATCGCCGGCGATGGCCGGGGACGCCGCGGACCGCCCCGTGAGCCTCCGCCGCCAGATGACCCGTCCGGTCGCGGCGTCGAGCGCGAAGGCCTTGCGCTTGTTCGTGCCGACGAAGATGCGGTCGCCGGCGATGACCGGTGGGAACTCCAGCAGCGAGCCGAGGTCTCGCGTCCACAGGCGGTCGTACGGGGGTGCGAGGTCCAGCGCCGGGTTTGCGCGGGTGCGTTCGGCGTTGTACCCGTACTGGGGCCACTCTGCGGCGCCCACGTCCACCGATGGACCGGCGGCGGCCTCGAACCCCGCGGACGTGCCCAGTTGGTCGCCGTCGTCCAGCCCGCCGCTGACCAGCAGCAGCCCGACGAGGGCGAGGGCGATGACCAAAAAGACGACCGAGACGGCCCCGGCGAGCGCCTTCTCGGAGCGCGGGATCAGCCTCACGGCCCGACCGCGGCTAGGCGGGTTCGGGCCCGCGCCGGATGCCCCCGCGGGTGGCCAGCGCGATGACGATGCCGACGAGGAATCCGATGACGCCGCCGATGACGGTGGTGCGAATGCGGTTGGAGGTGCTCGCCGATGACGACGCGGCCTTGGCCACGGTGACGATGCCCGGTGCCTCGATCTGCTGAACACGTGCCATCTGCAGTTCCGCCGTCGCCAGCACTTCGCGCAGGTCAGTGAGCTGGTTCAGGTTCTCGGGCGTGGGCTGCCGCGCGATGGCGGCCTGCAGGCGCACCTGCTCGGCACGCAGGCGGGTGACCTGCTGGCGCAGGGTCCCGGTGACCGCCTCGTAGCCCGTGCTCGCGCTGATCAGCGCGGCGTCGGCATAGGCATTGGCCAGCCGCACGGCATCATCGGGGTTGGCCATTGCCGCGCTGATGGTGGCGATCGCTGGCTGGTTGGTGGTGACGGTGCCCGGTGCCCGGGGCACCGCGACGTCGGTCTTCGCGCGCACGGTGCCCGGAGTCAGCCCGGTGGCCTTCGCCACGGCGTCAACGACGGTGTCGCCCTGCAGCATGGTGGCGGCGGTAAGCGGGTTGGTCCCCGGGGTCGAGGCGAGGTTGCCCATCATCGTGGTGGCCTGACCCAGATAGACCTTGGTGGTGGCGGTGTAGGTGGTGTCGGCGGTGAAGGTGATCCCCAGTGCCACCAGGGCGGCCACGATGGTGGTGGCGACGACGATCCACTTGCCACGCCAGATCGCGCGCCATAGGTCACCGACGGTGATCTCACGATCCGATGGCACTGTTCACCGCCCTCCCCCGGCCATCCATGGCCCGCAGTCCGTCGCCGTCGCGCACCAGGATGTGCTCAGACAGGAAGCGTGTCATCACCACGCCCGCCTTGTGTGTTCCGAGTCGGGGCGCGACGTCCTCCCCGGCGGCGAGCGCGAGGATGAGGAAGGGGTAGTCACCGCCCGCGGCCAGGGGCAGCGGGAACCCGCCCCCGAATCGGGTGTTGATGTCGGTGATGCCCAGGATGCGCCCCTCGTGCCGGAAGCACTGGATCGTGCAGGGGCCCACCAGCCCGAGCCCCTCGATGACGGCCGCCCCGAGCGCGACCAGCGCGGGGTCGTCGAGGGTCTCGCCCTTGATCTGCTCTCCGCCCTTGCTCTGGTACATCGCCCGCGGGATCGCCGCGATGGCCCGCGCCCCGGGCGCGGCGAGGCAGTCGATGCTGAACTCCTCGCCCGGCAGGGCCTGCTGCAGCACGCTGGCCACCGGCGTGCGCGAGAGGAAGAAGTCGAGCTCCTCGGAGTCCTGGCAGCGGTGGATCCAGCGCCCGGCGAACCCGATGCGGGGCTTGATCATCATCGGGTAGGGCAGCGCGGCACGGTCGGTGCCCGCGACGGGCCATGTGGGCGGGGATGGCAGCCCGGCCGCCTCGAGCGCGGTGTGGCACAGCCACTTGTCCTGGCAGGCCGCCGCCACCTGCGGCGCGGGCAGGAACACCTGCCCGCCTGCCTCGGCGATACGGGGACCGGCCTCGGCGAGCACCACGGGATCCAGGTCGGTGAGCGGCAGCACGGCGCCGATCCCCTCGCGCGCCACGACCTCGGCGACGGCCGCTCCGTACCCGGGGTCGTCAACCGCGGGCAGGTCCACCACCCGGTCCGCCGAGAAGAGGGTGGGCGAGAGGGGGTCCCGATCGCTCACCACTACGCGCCCCCCATCATCGCGTCTGGCCAGGGCCTCGCGGAACGCCCGCACGATGTCCTCGCGCTGGCCAGCGCACGTCAGGAGGACTGACGGGTGCTCAGCCATCGGCCCGCCCCGCCAGGTCGAAGCCGCCGTCCTCGCCGCGGTACTGCCCCTCGCCGCGGAGCACCACGCGCACGGTCTCGCCGATGATCCGCAGGTCCAGGCCCATGGACCAGGTGTCCACGTACTGGACGTCCAGCGCGATGCGCTCGGACCATGGGATGGATGCACGCCCGCGCACCTGGGCGAGCCCGGTGAGACCGGGCCGTGCGAGCAGACGCCGTCGCTGCCCGGCGTCGTAGTGGGCGACCTGTGACGGCACCGTGGGGCGGGGCCCGACGATGCTCATCTCGCCGCGGATCACGTTGATCAGCTGGGGCAGCTCATCGAGGGACAGCCGCCGCAGCACGCGTCCCGCCCGCGTGATGCGGGCGTCGCCCGCGGTCACGGCGAGCCCGGCGCCCTTGGTCTCGGCGCCGTCCACCATCGAGCGGAACTTCACGCAGGTGAAGGGCCGTCCGAAGGCGCCGGCACGCCGCTGGCGGAAGAGCGCCGGGCCGCTCGAGTCGAGGCGCACCCACGCGGCGAGACCCGCCATTACGGGCGCCAGCAGGATGGTCGCGGGGATCGCGACGGCGAGGTCGAATGCGCGCTTGGCGGTGCCGCCGACCTCGGTTTCGGGCACGGTGTGCTGCACGTCGGCCTCACGGTAGCGGAGCCGTGCGCGGCCGGGCATCACCGGCCGGCCGCGGCGAGGGCGTCCACCAGCGACACGAAGCGCTGCGCGAGGGCCGCACGGTCATAGTGCGCGAGCGCATAGCCGCGTCCGGCCGCACCCCGGGCCCGGGCGTCCGCGGGGTCGCCCGCCGCCCGCCGGATGGCATCCGCCATGGCCACCGGGTCCTCCGGGGGCACGTTCCATCCGCACCCGGCCGTGTCCACGAGCCGGGTGAGTTCTCCCGCCGGGGCCGACGCGAGGACGGGCCGGGCCGCGGCCAGATAGTCGAACACCTTGTTGGGGAGCGCACCCGCGAAGAGCGGGCGGTCCTGATAGGGCAGCAGGCAGACATCTGCCCGCGCGAGGTACGCGGGTACCTGGCGCTTGGGCACGGGGTCGATGAACGTGACGTTGGGCAGGTCCATCGCGCGCGCGCGCTGCATGAGCGCCGGCTTTCGATCACCGCCGCCCACGAGCACGAGGTGGATGTGCGGGTCGTCCCGCAGCCGGTCGGCCGCACCCAGCACCGTCTCGAGCGACGAGTAGGTGCCGTGAGCGCCGACGAACATCGCCACGAAGGCGTCGTCGGCCACGGGCAGCGAGGCGGGGGCAGTGGGATCCGGCACCACGTCGAGGTCGACACCGTTGGTGATGAGGGTCACACGGCCGGCGGGGACCACGCCCGACCCCACGATGCCGTCGCGGATGCCCTCGGTGAGCGCGACGATGTGGTCGGCGCGGCGATAGCAGTAGTGCTCCATGCGGCGCGCGGCCCCGATGACCCGCCGGTTGGTGACCAGCCCCATCTCCACCGCGGAGTCCGGCCAGAGGTCGCGCACCTCGAGCAGGAACCGGGCCCGCCGGGCCCGGGCCATGCCCGCGGCGATCGCGGCCGCCGGCAGCGAGGGCGAGGACGCCACCACCACGTCGGGGCGCGGCAGGCGCAGTTCGGCGATGAGTGACCACAGGGCGAACGTTCCGTAGTTCGCGAGGCGGGAGCGCAGGTCGCTGCCGTATCCGGGGGTCGAGTAGGTGCGCACCACATCCAGGCCGTCCTCCGTGGACCGCACGATGCGTCGCCCGCGGTACTCACCGGGGATCGTGCGCTCTTTGTGCTGCACGTACGAGGTCACCACGGTCACCTGATGCCCGGCGCGGGCGAGGGCACGGCAGTGCTGCCAGTGGCGCACGCCGCCGGGCTGGTCGCCACTGACGAAGTACTGCGACACGTACAGCACGCGCGCCATCAGAGGAGGACCCCGGCGTAGAACGACGTGAGCGAGTCGGCCTCGCGCTCGAAGGTGAGGCCCGCGAGGAACGCCCGCCGCCCGGCCGCACCCATCTCGCGGGCCAGATCCGGATCGTCGAGCAGCCGCCGGATGGCGGCGGCATGGGCCCCCGGGTCGTCGTCCGGCACCACGATCCCGCAACCGGCGGCGCGCACGATTGCGGCCATGCGAGGGAGGTCGCTCGCCACCACGGGGCGTCCCATGGCCATGGCCTCCACGAGCTTGGTGGGCACGGCCCGGTCATAGTTCCCATGGCGGCGCAGCGGGATCCACGCCACCGATGCGCGCGCGAGCAGCCCCGGCACCTCGGTGTGGTCCACGACGCCCAGGTACTCGACCCCCGGGGGCAGGTCGCCCACCTCCCCGGGGCCCGCGAGCAGCAGCCGGGCTCCGGGAACGCCGACCTGCGGGAACGCCTCCAGCATGAGGGGGAGGCCGCGCAGCGGTCCCAGACCCCCGACGTAGAGCACGACGGCGCCCTCCGGATCGCCGGCCGTGGCGAACTCCGATGCGAATGGGCTGTTGGCCACGCTGACGGCGTGGCAACCCGCGGTGGCGAAGCGCGCGGCCAGGTCCTCGTTGGCCGTGACCACGCCGGCGAGGCGGCGCCCGGCCGAACGCTCCGCCCCGGCGGCGATGGCGGCCACCGGCCGCCGGAGCGGGCCCGGGATCCACCGCTTGGTGCGCACCGTCTCGCCGAGGTATTCGTGGGCGTCGTAGATGACCGGCCGCCCGGTCACGCGTTGCAGCCACAGCGCCTGCGGCAGCAGTTCGGGATCGTGCACGTGGTAGGCGTCGGCGTCCAGCGCCCGTGCGCGGCGCGCCAGGCTCCACCCGGCCGCCACGCGCCCCGAGCGGCGGACCGGCTGCTCCAGGCCCACCACGGACGCCTGCGCCCCGGCCTGCGAGAGCGCCCGGACCTCCTTGTGGAAGATGCGGACGTCACGCGGGCGGTGCACGCTGGTCAGGTGCACGATGCGCCGGCCGTCGAGCCGGGCCCCGCCCGGGTGCGGGCCGGGTGAGATGGGACCCATGATGGCGCCGCGCTCCTGCAGGTCGTCGAGCAGGTCCTCCCACAGGCGCCCGTAGCCGGGCGCGCGTTCATCGGCCAGATAGGTGTTGTGCCACAGCAGTGCCACGGCGCCCCCGTGGCGGCGCACCACCTCGAGGACCCGGAGGGCGCGCTCGCGGGCCTCGGGCGCGGCCAGGCCGAGGTGCGAGTGCAGCGTGGTGTCCATGACCGCGAGTGGCACGAGGGTGACCCGCGACTCACGCTCCTCCCCGACGATCCACGGCCGGAACGGCCGGGCATACCCCGCCGCGAAACCCGGCCGCTCGCTGAATCCGAGGCTGGCGTCGTATTCGAGCCCGGCACGCTCGACGCGCACGGGGGTGTCGTGGTACCGGAAGCGCAGGTAGTGGAAGCGGACCCCGCGGATGCTCCCGGCCTCGGCCCGCAGTACTGCGACCTCCTCACGCAGGGCATCCGCGGATTCCGACGACGCGAACGCGCCGTGCAGCGCCACCTCCGACCCGGCGGCGAGCACGGCCGCGGCCAGGTTGCGCCGCTCGCG
Organism: Actinomycetota bacterium; assembly: GCA_005792725.1. Classification (GTDB taxonomy): domain Bacteria; phylum Actinomycetota; class Thermoleophilia; order Miltoncostaeales; family Miltoncostaeaceae; genus SYFI01. Next base: position 26,768 of record SXQZ01000121.1, on the reverse strand, counting down.
TTCGTAGGTGCGCTGCGGGGTGCCATCCAGACGGTGGCGGTTGCGGGCGATCAGGAACACCGTGGCGCGCAGGCCCCGGCGCCAGGTGGTCTCGAGCAGGTCGGGCACGTTGTCCCACGGGTCATGCCCGATCAGGTCGCCCACGGCCCGGCCCCCGCGGTGCTTGACCGATCGCGCGATGCCGCGCAGCGTGCGCCGTCGGATGCGGTCGATGTCGTGCGTGAGGAACACCGTCCACCGGTCGGGGGTGGGACGCCCGAGGAGTGCGCGCACGGCGGCGAGGTAACCCTCCACGGCCGGGTCCTCGAGGTCGAGGCCGTCGATGGCCGCGAACGCGCTGCGGGCGAATGGCAGGCGCCCGAACCGCTCGCGGTCGGCAACGCGGTACTCATCCCAACGGGCCAGGAGGTAGAAGGCCCCGGCGACGATGTCGCCGGGGATCGTGTGCTGCGGGGCGCAGGGCGGGAACAGGAGGGTGAGGCCCCCTGCCCGGTGCACGGCGGGCCCCGGGAAGGCCTCGGGCCCCTCGAAGAACGCCTGTGCGTCATCCTGGAGGGGAATCCAGACGCCCGACCCCGGGGGCCCCGGGGCGTAGGTGATGTCGGCATCGCCGTCGGTGAACACGGCGTCGCACCCGAGTCCCTCGGCGAGGGTGCGCAGCACCCACTCCGCACGGGGACGGAATGCCGGGCGGCAGTCCTGGATGCGCACGCGGAGCGCGCTCACGCGGTCTTCCGCCGCACGATGCGCCCCACCTGGCCGAGGCCCGGCAGGGGGTCCGAGAGTGAGAGCACTCCGTCCACGACGGGCGGCCGCAGGCTGCTGAGGGCCGCATGACGTCCCCAGCGGCCGCGGCGCAACTCGCCGGCGGTGGCGGGCAGGTGCCGCGCGGAGATCACCCAGCGCACGTCGCTGCGGTGCCCCTCCGGCCAGACCTGCGGCTCGCCGATCGCATCGCGCCAGGCGGCAAGGGGAATGTTCACCCCGACCTCCGTGGCCAGCGAGATCCACAGCCACGAGCGGGGGTTGACCTCGATGAGGTAGTCGCGCCCGTCGCGCGGATCACGCTTCACCTCGACCTGCGAGATGCCGTGGAACCCCATCTCGTCGAGGAGCGCGTGGCAGCGGCGTGCGAGGCCCGGATCCCACCAGGCCTCGGCGGCGCGGGCCGTACCGAAGCCGGGCGGCCACTGGCGCAACTTGCGGCCGGTGAACGACGCGAGCGGCTGCCCTTGCGCGTCACGGTACGAGCCCAGGGTCCACAGGGCGTCGTCCCCGCCGGGGATCACTTCGCAGATCTGGGGGCGGTGGGCGGCGGCGCGCTGCCACTGCGCCATGAGGGCGTCGGCGTCCGCGGCCTCCAGCACCTGGCGCCCGAAGGTGCGCTTGAAGCCGGCGGGGTCCACTCGGGGCTTGAGGATGACCGGAAAGCGCAGGTGCGTTGCCGCCGCCCGCACGTCCGCCTCGGCGTCGGGCTCGACGGTGGCCGGCACGGGGAATCCGATGCGCCGGGCCGCCGCGTGCTGGGCCGACTTGTCGAGGTAGGGCCGCAGGTGCGCCCACGGGCTCCACGGCAGGTCGAACCACGGTGCGAGGCGCTCCTCATGGGGGCCGAGCGCCTCGATCGCCTCATCGTGGGTGGGGAATAGGACCCCCCGGCCGCCCAGCCCCGGTCCCAGCCCCGCGAGCGCATCCACGAAGCCGCCGGGGTCGGCCACCGGGTCGGGGAGTACGGCCGCGCGTGCGTGCCGTGAACGCAGGCCCAGCGCGCGGTGGTCGTGATCGGTGGCGATGACCGGCACCCCGCCACGGGCCAGCGAGCGGATGATGCCAAGGGCATTGGGGCCCGATGCCTGAAGCACCACGGCGATCGGTGCACCGGACGTACTCACCCGCGCATGACCGCTGTGTAGACGTCCTCCATGCGGCGTGCGTTGGCCGCCCACGTGTAGTCGGCCTCCGACCGCCGCAGGGCCTCGGCGCCCATCCGGGCCCGCAGGGCCGGGTCATCGAGCACGCGGGCGAGCGCGGCGGCGAGGGCATCGGCATCGTGCGGTGGGATGAGCAGGCCGGTGGCGAGGTCATCCACGATCTCGGGGGTGCCGTCCACGGCCGTGGCCACGACGGGCAGGCCGCAGGCCATGGCCTCGCAGACGACGGTGGGGAGACCCTCCGACAGCGACGGGAGCACGAAGACATCGCCGGTGGCCATCACCCAGCCCACCTCGTCATGCGCGACCTTGCCGAGCCAGGTGATGCGGTCGGCGACCCCGAGTTGGACCGCCCGCTGCTCCAGGGGCTCGCGCAGCCCGCCGATGCCCGCCATCACCAGGCGCGGCGCACCGCCGTCACGGGCGGCGAGGATGCCCATGGCCTCGATGAGGGTGTCCACTCCCTTGCGGGGCACCAGCTTGCCGACGTACGCGACGACGGGGCCGTCGCCCGGGATACCGATACGCCGGCGTGCCTCCGCGGGATCGCGGGGCAGGAACACCTCGGCGTCGGCGCCATTGGGCACCACGACGATAGGGCGTCGCGGGCGTGCGATGGAGTCGGCGGCGTCACCGATGGCGCGGCTCACCGTCACGACGGCGTCGAGCGTCTGGATGGCCTCGGCTACGCGCATCCGGGACTGCCGCCCCTGAGTCGGGATGTCCAGTACGTCGGCCCGGTGGGCGGTCCCCACGGCCGGGACCCCCAGCGTGTGTCCGATGCGCGCGGCGGCCCAGCCGTCCGGCACAAGCATGTGCGCGTGGATGACGTCGAAGGGCCAGTTGGCATGGATCCGTCGCACGGTGCGCCGGATGCCCAGCAGGAAGGCGTCGGCATTCCGGTGGCCCAGGCGCCCGCCGGGCAGGGTGAGCTTGCGCGGGTAGTGCACCGTGACGTCGTCCACGGTGTCCACCGGTACCACGTCGCGGTACGACGACCACCGTCCGGGGCCGGGCGGGGCCCAGCCCTTGGGTGACACCACGCGCACCTCGTGGCCGCGCGCCCGCAGTGCCTTCACCTGCTCGTGCACGAAGATCCCGGCGGTGGGGTTGACCGGGCTCGGGTACATGTGACTGATCATGAGGATCCTCATGGCACCCGCCCATTGGAGCCCACCCGCCGGGCGAGCACGATGGTGGTGAGGCAGAGCCCGAACGTGATCCACATGGGCGCGAAGTGGATGGCGGTGGATGGGCCAAGGCTCCCGATGAGGAAGCCCAGCAGGGCAAGCGAGCCGGCCAGCCCCATGTAGCGCAGCCAGGGGTCGTGGGTACGGCGTGCCACGCGCAGGTTGCCGACGAGCATGAGCAGGTAGAGCGCGCCGTAGAGCACCAGGCCGATCACACCGGTGTCCACCAGGACCTCGAGGGCCCAGTTGTGCAGGTTGGCCACGCCCTCGTATCCCTGCGTGGCGCGCACGGCGGTTTCGGCATTGCCCGCGCCGACGCCCACACCGCCCGTCCCGGTGGCGATATCGAGGCCCGTGCCCAGCAGGGACGTCCGCACCGCGCCCGAGCCCGACCCGCTCTCCACCTGGGCCTGGAGGGTGCCGAAGTCGAGCTTGGCCACCGCCTCGTCGGGCAGGGGCACGATTCCCGCCCCGAACAGGGACGGGATGATGAGGATGAGCGCGGCGGCCACCACCACCACGGCCGCGATGAACGCCCGGCGCATGGCGGGATCGGTGGCGAGCACCACGAGCATCCCGATGAGGATGATGCCGGTGGCGACGAGGCTGGCCTTGGATCCCGAGAACAGGATCAGCGCGATAGATACCGCGGACCCTGCGAATCCCAGCAGGCGCAGGCGCACGTCCCGCACGATGACCGGGAGCACCAGCAGGTACGGCAGCGACAGCGCGAGGTAGGTGGCGAAGTTGTTCTGGTTGCCGAAGAACGAGGTGGCGGCGAACGCCCCCACGCGGTCCGCCAGCGCGCTCGTGGGCAGCCGGATGCCCGTGGCGATCTCTGCGATCGCCACCAGCACCGCTGCCGCAAACGTCACGCCCAGAGCGCCCAGGAACCATGTGAGGCGCCGCCGTGACGAGGCCGCCACGGGGATCGCCAGCATCAGCCCGGCCATCATGAACAGGAAGACCGTCCACCGCAGGGCGTCGGCCGTGGATTCGGCCCACAGCGTGGAGACCAGCGCCCAGCCCACCCAGCCCGCGGCGAAGGCGGCGGGCCAGCCGAGGCCGTCGGGCACCGGCAGCCCGCGCCCCATCACCAGCCATGTGCCGAGCCCGAGGACGATGAGTCCCGCGACGAACCGGAATGCGAAGGCCTCCTGGGCACCGGGCACGGCGAGGTTGGGTCCGATGATGGCCGCGACCATGGCCACGAGCACGGCGACGCGGCCGAGGCGGGGGAGCGTGGTGCGCCACAGGACGGCAGCGCCCAGGAGCACGACGGCCAGGACGAGCCCGGTAACGGGCGCGAACACGGCGAGCACGCCGGCGCACACGGCGACGGCGAGGGCGAGGGTCGCGGCGCGGATGCCGGGCCCCCCGGACGCGCCGGAGGACCGCATCGAGGCGGGTGCCGACATCGGGGAGGCACGGTAGCAGCCGCCCCCCGAAATCCGCGTTACGCAGGGCCTCCCGCGGCAACGCGCAGTACGTCGAGCACCACGTCGGCCTCATGCCCCAGGGAGTGCTCCATGGCGGCGCGCCGGCAGGCAGCGGGCAGGGGCGGCGCGACGATCATGCGCGCGAGTGCGGCGGCGATGGCGGCCTCGTCCCGCGGGTCGACGATCGCCCCCGCCACGCCGTCGGGCACCACCTCACGCAGTCCGCCGATGGATGTGCCCACCACCGGCCGGCCGCTTGCCATGGCCTCCAGCGCGGCGACCCCCAGGGGCTCGACCAGGCTCACCTGTGCCACCACGTCGGCGGCGGTCATCCAGTCGGTCACGCCCGCATTCGGTACGACGCCCGTGCGGATGACCGCCGCGCCCAGGCCCAGCCGCTGCGCCCCGGACGCGATGGCGTCGGCGAGGGGCCCGTCACCCACGAAGGCCAGCCGGGCGTCGGGGTGGTCAGCGCCACGCAACCGGGCGAACGCGCGCAGGAGCCCGAGTGGGTTCTTCCGGTCGGTGAGGCCCCCCACCGCGAGGACCAGGGGCACGCCCTCGGGCACGCCGATGCGCGCCCGCGCCGCGCCGCGGTCGCCGATGACGAAGCGGTGCTCGTCCACGCCCATGCTGACCACGTGCAGGTGCCGGGGCGGCAGCCCCTCGTCACGCATGCGCCCGGCCAGCCACTCGCTGACGCAGATGACCGCCCGGGCCCCGCGCACGCCGGGTGCCGACAGCCGCCGCACCATGGGGTGCGCCAGGTTCGCGACATCACCGCCGTGGGCGGTAACCACCCACGGCGTCCGGGTGGCGCGGCCCGTAAGGGCCGCGATGAGACCGGTCGGGAACAGGTAGTGGGCCCAGATCACATCGGTGCCGCGCGCGGCGTTGAGCGCCCGGGCGGAGAGCCCGATGTACTTGGCGGGCGTGCGCAGCCGCCCCGATGCGCGCGTGCGGATGACCACGCGATCGACCTCGGCCCCCCGTGCCCCGAGGGCGCCGCACATGCGCTCGACGAATGCCCCGTAGTCCGGCGCCCCGGGCCCGGGGTACATGTTGGAGAGGCACATGACGCGGAGCGGGGTCATGCCGGGCCGGCCTCCGGGCGCGGGTGGTCCGAATCCCGGCGCCCGGCACCCGTCCCGGGGGTACCTGCGCCGGGTGCAGGGGTCCCGGGGAGGGTTGCGGCGATCAGGGCGGCGGCCAGCACCCATGTGTACGGGTCCTCGAACAGGGCCGCGTAGAGGAGCGCATGGATGAAGATGCCGACCAGCGCGCCCAGCATCGCGGCGCCCGGCACGCCCACATCGTCGTCCCCCTCGCGGGCGACCCGGATCCCGACGATGGCAGCGATGACGCACAGCCATGCGAACAGGGCGAGCCCGATGAGGCCACCCTCGCTGAGGATGGTGACCGGCGCGTTGTGGGAGATGACCACGCGCGTCCTCGTCCGCTCCTTCTCGGAGAGCAGGCGTGAGTAGTCAGTGGCGAACGATCCCAGGCCGCCGCCGGCAACGGGGTGCTGCTGGAAGATGTCCACCCCCCCGCCGACCAGGTCGAAGCGTCCCTCGCTGATCTTCTCGAGGCGCTCGGTGGATGTGAGGGCCGAGCGCACCTGGCCCGACGACGCGATGGCCACGCCACCCCCGAGCACCGCCATGATGATCGCCGTGAGGATCGCCCGGCGCCACCCGAACATGCGCAGGGCCATGACGACGAGCCCGGCCATCAGCATGAGCGCGCTCGACCGGGAGAATGTGACCACCAGCGCAGCCGCGTCAATGGCCGCGACCAGGCCGCAGATGGCGAGCACGCGGGTGCGGGCACGCCACAGCCAGGCCACCGCCACGGTGATGAGCAGGGCGATCACGAGGTAGCGGCCGAGGATGTTCGGGTCGTAGAAGATCGAGTTGACCCGGAAGAACCGGCTGTAGACGTTGGCCTGCATGAGGCGGTGGTTCCACAGCACACCGTGCGCGGCGAACTCGCCCAGCGCCAGCAGCGCCACCGGCACCGACATCGCCATGGTCGTGATCGCCAGGGTGCGCAGGGCCCGTCCCTCGCGCCAGATCGCCACCACGGCGAGGTAGAGGAGTACGAAGGGGATCCAGAAGAACGTGGCCTTGACCGCACCCTCGGGCATGTCGGATGACCACAGCAGCGACACCAGCGTGAAGCCGACGAACAGCATGAGGGGCAGGTCGAGCGGGGTCGCGGGCCAGATGCGGGGCCTCGTGCCCGCGCGTTCCATCCACCACAGCACGGCGAGCCCGAGGACGATGACGCCGTAGAGCGGCAGCAGCAGGTTGGCATCCTCGCCGCCCACCGAGATGGGGATCCGTACGGGCAGCGCAAGGCCGAGCAGCACGAACCAGACCCACGGCCGTTTCGCGACGAGCCACCCGAGACCCACGAGCACGGCCAGGCCGACCACCACGCCGACCACGCCGGCACCGAGGCCCGCCGGCGTGGACAGGCGATCGGCCAGACCCTGGGGCACGAGCGTTCCTGCCATCAGCACCCAGCCGATCAGCAGTACGGCCAGCCCTCCGAGGCGCCGGCCCCAGTCGGGCAGCCCGACCCGGTCGGTGAGCACCGACGGGGAGAGCATGAGCACCAGGCCCACCATCGCCACGATGGCGGCCGCGACGCGCACGGCCTCGGTGCTCATCCGCCCGCCCCGAACCCGATGAGGGCTTGGGCGTCCGGCCCCGTGGATGCCAGCAGCCACACGTCGGCGGGTCGCGTGCCGGAGGGGATCGTGATCCGCGTGGTCGAGGCCGGCCCGGTGACGTCCGTGGTGATCCAGTCACCGAGGACCGGTGCATCCGCGCGCCCTCCGGGGCTGCCCAGGCGCTGACGCAGCGACAGGGTCACCCGTGGGTCCCCGCCCCCCGTGAGCGCCACCCCCACCGCGTCGCCGTTGGACGGCCGCCCGGGCACCGCGCGGGCCGCGAGATGTCCCACCCAGCACGTGCGCCCCTGTGACGCCGTGTTGCCGCGCTCATCGCGCACGGTGATGTCCACGACCTGGATTCCCGGCAGTACCGGTCGCCCGCGCTCGTCACGGCCGTTCCAGGCCCACCCCGCCGACCCCTTTGCCCCGATCGGACGGGGTGCCGACTCGATCCCCGCCGCCGGGACGGCGAAGATCACCGTGGCCGGCTCATCCGGGGCCCGGACCCCGACCTGACACCCGGTCGGCGTGGAGGTCACGGTCACGCGTGGCCCCGGCGCCACGGTGTCCACCACGATCCGCCGGCTCTTGGAGAACTTCTTCTCCCCGGCGCGCGCCTCGAGGTCGATGGCGTAGGCGCCGTCCGCGACCTGCTGTCCGTCGGGGCGACGCCCGTCCCAGGTGACCGCGAGCGTGCGGGCGCGCACCACGTCGTGACCATCGGCCAGTCGCGCCACGACCGTGCCGGTGGCCGGGTTCTTGATGGTGAGCGATACGTTGGCGGGCTCGCTCAGGCGGATTGCCACGGTGGCCCGGGCCCGGCCCTCGTCGCTGCCCGGGCTGAAGCCGCGGGTGGCAACGAAGCGGGTGATGATCGGGGGCGGGGTGGTGAACGCGAAGGGCAGGACGAAGACCCCGAAGGCCACGAGCGCCAAGGCGATCATGCCCCCGGCGATCATGCCCCGCCGCCGCCCCGCGGGCATCAGGGGAGGGGCCTGAAGCCCAGGACGATGTAGAAACCGAACCGGCCGAGCGGTGTGGCCGACGCGCGGCGCTCGAGGGTGCGTACCTGTCCGTACCGGTAGACGCGTCCGATCTGCGATCCCACCTTGCCGCCGGGACGGAAGAAGATGCCCCGCTTGCTCACGGGGACCATGCCCGCGGCGGCGGCGTGCGACTGGAGGTCCACCCAGGTCTGCCAGTTGTCAATGGGCGCGAGGCTCAGGTGGATGCCCGGCACGCCCTTCTCGGCCAGCCACCGCCGTGCGCCGGGCAGGCTGCGGCGATTGGGGGTGGAGATGACCAGCAGGCCCCCGGGTGCCATCTGGCCGCGCAGGGCCCGCAGGCATGCCCGGGGGTCCTCGAGGTGCTCCAGCACATCGGTGAGGCACACGAGGTCGAAGGGCCCCCGGGGCGGCTCATAGGCGCTTCCGACCTGGGCGTCGAGTCGCCCGCCCGCCCCGATGTCGGCAAGGCGGGCCCGGGCGATCTCCACGGACTCGGGCGACAGGTCAATCCCCACCCCGGAGTGACCCCGGCGCGCGAGTTCCTCGAGGAGGAACCCGCCCCCGCAGCCGACGTCGAGCACCCGCCCGCCGGCACCCGGCCCGTAGGCGTCAATGGTCGCGAGGACGCACGACATGCGGCTCTGCAGGTGCCAGTTCTGCGGTTCCACGGCGCGCAGATGCGGCGCGATGCGGTCGTAGTAGGCGCGGACGTCGTCGAGCCGCTCGTCACCGCGCTCGCCGTCGCCGGTCACGGCGCCCACGTCGCGGGACGCGCGATGGCGGTTGCCCGGGCCACGAAGCGGGCCCACGCGGGCTTCCGCGATCCATCGCGTCGCACGAGGCCCCCGGTCCAGAACGGGTTGTCCTGGAGGTTGAACCAGACGGCCACCTCGACGCGGGGGTACGTCTTCGCCACCTGCGCGGTCTGGTCGAGCCACGCTGCCTGCTGGGCCTCGCTCACGAAGTAGCGGTGGTAGCGGTTGTACGACGTGTGATAGCCGGTCTCCGTGACGTAGATGGGCGCACCGGGCCGCAGCCTATCCACCAGCCCCGTGATTTGCGGCAGCGTCTTCCACGACGGCACGAAGTAGGCCTGCCGGGGCGAACCGATCGGATACAGGTGCGTGCTCCAGGCATCGATGGGCACGCGCTGCCGCACCATCTCCTTCGCGAACGTGATGGTGCCCACCGACGAATCGGCCTTGTCGCACACCGATCCGCCCACCGGCCCGGTGACGCCACCGGTCACGATCGACGTGGGGCTCACGGCCTTCACCTGCGGATAGGCCGCCGCGACCAGCGCCGAGTAGTGCCGCGCCGACTCCATGACGTAGCGCCCGCCCTGCCGACGGCACTGCGGATACCAGAACGTCGCGATGTTCGGCTCATTCCAGATCTCAAGCCGCCGGACCAGCGGCAGCGTGCCCCCGATGCCATCGGGCCAGGTGCCGTTGTAGCGCCGGGCGATGGCCGCGGCGAATGCCGCGGCGTCGGCCACGCGCGGGGCGGCGTTGCGCTCGCCCGTACCCGACGCCCACGCGGGGGTCCAGTAGTAGGTGAGCATGGGCGTGATGTCGCGCACCACCAGACCGCGGATGATCTGGTCGTAGCGGCTCCAGTCGTATGCGGGGTCGGCGGGGTCGCTGCCGATGGCGGGCCGCGTGGCCGCCACGTTGCGCCACAGGATGTCCACGCGGGTCACCGTGGTTCCGCTGCTCTTGAGCAGGTCCATCCGGTGCTCAAGGGCGCTACCGCTGAGGTTCGGCAACTGGTCATCCTGCAGGGCCATGATCGCCGCCTGACCCGGTGCGGCCAGCGCGACCCCGGCCACGGCCGCGGCGGCGCCCATCATCAGCCGCCGGGCCCTCACCGCACCTGCCCGATGATGCGCACGGAGGTAATGCGCACGGTCCGCGCGCCCGTCCGGGTCCGGGCACGCCGCGAGGTGCGCTCGAACACGGCGACCCGAGAGCCATCGGTGGCGACGGCCGCGATGGCACCACGGGTGCCGCCCACCCTGCGCGCGGTGCCGTGGCGGCTCGTGAGTACGGCGCGTCCGGCGCCGATGGCGATGGTCGACCCTCCGACCGCGATCCGCGGCCGCACCGTGCCGCGCCACACCACCGTCACTCCGCCCGTGGCGACGTCGGTGCGCGTGACCCGGTAGCCACCCCCGCGTACCACGGCCGCGATGACGGCCGGCACGGCCCATACCTCCAGCACCGTGCCACCCTGGGCGGCGTCACGGAGGCCTGCGACCCCCGTATCGGCGGGCACTCCGAAGCGGATGGAGGAGCCACCGCGGTCAGCCCAGGCGGCAATCCCCGGGGCCACGGACGCCAGCCCCGGTCCCGGGTGGCCTGGGATGGGCGCGGATGCCTCGCGCTCGGCGTACTCGACCGGGTCACCGGCACCCAGCACGGCACCCGATGGCCCGGTACCGATCCAGCGCACCCGGGGGCCATCGAGCCCGGCTGCGTAGGGGTGCGGTGCGTCATGGTCCCCATCGCTCGACACAACGACCTCGAGCGTCTCCGGGGTGCAGCACCACGTGACGGGACCCGCGAAGGACGCGCCCGACGCCGTGAGCGTGAAGCCACGGCCCACCCCGGTTGCGCGGATCTGCGCCCCCGTAATCGGACCGGCGCTGGTGCGCACGGTTACGGGCTTGATGACCTCGGTGATGCGGTTCCCGGACACGCGCGCCGCGGATGCATCGGTGCGCCAGTAGGTGAACGTCGTGGTCGTCGCGGGCTGCGAGTCGGCCCAGACGAGCGAGCCCCCGGCCATGTCCGCGCTGATCGTGCCCCAGCCGCCGATGCTCACAACGGCACCCGCGGGCACCGCGCCGGTCAGCGCCACCACCACCACCACCATTGCCCGCCCGGGCCTCACTTCGGGCCCCCTGTGCGGGATGCACCCCGCCGGATCGTCGCCACGGCGTCACGGAGCAGCGCCTCGCTGGCACCCGCCCGGGATGGGTCGGCGAGCGGCGTCATGTTGGTGAGTTGCACGTGCTCTGCGCCGGCGGCATGGATGGAGAGGACCTGGTCTGCGATGTCGTCGGGCGTTCCGTGAATGACGGTGCCCAGCAGTACCTCGTCGGGAACGGCGGACGCCAGCGCCAGTGCGTCGTCACGCCCGATGCGCGTGGGCATGAACGACGTGAGCCCGAAGGCACCGGCACCGAGGGGGTGCCGGGCGCCCACCGCCTCGTACGCCTCCGACGCCCGGGTAAGCGCAATGAAGCGCATGAGCAGGGACGCCCGCACGACCTCGCGGGCCGCGTCGGCGCTGTCGGCGACGACCACACGGCAGTAGGCGCCCGCCGTGACGGCGCCGTGCGGCCGGCCCGCGGCGCGCTGGGCCGCGCGCACCTGCGCGAGCATGGTCGCGTAGGTGACGGCATCGGTGGCCAGTGGAAGCCATCCGTCGCCTAGGCGCCCCGCGATGGCCATGCCGCGCGGGCGGTGGGCGGCGACCCAGATGGGTGGCGGTACGTCCCCCGCGGGGCGCACGCCCATGAAGGCGCCGTCGAGGCGGAAGACCTCGCCCTGGTAGTCCACCGGCCCGGCGTCCGCCATGAGCAGGCGCATCACCTCCAGGCCCTCCTCCAGCCGCTGCATGGGCCGGGGGTTCGACATGCCGTACGGCTCGAGGTTGAGGTCCTCTCCGGTGCCGACTCCCAGCACGAATCGCCCGCCCGTCACGTGGTCCAGTGTGAGCGCGGTCTGGGCCAGGCTCGCGGGGTTGCGTCGCACCAGGTCGGTGACCCCGATGCCCAGACGCACGCGCTCGGTATGCGCCGCGGCCGCCGCGATGACCGGCACGGGGTCCATCCACATGTGCGGGTTGGACGAGGTGGCGGCCTGGGGTACGAGGTCGGGGGTCCAGATGCCGAGTGGGAACCAGTGCAGCAGGTGGTCGGCCCACCACACGGCGTCGAAGCCGTCGGCCTCGCGCGCCGCTGCCGCCGCAACCGCGGCCCCGACGGGCGGGCGCACGGCGCCCATGGCAGAGATCTCAAGCGGACGCCCCATGGCGGCGCCGAGGCTAGCGAAGGCCCGCCCCCGGGGCATCGGGGCCGGTTCGTCCCCTACGCGCGCGGGTCACCGCCGTACGGACTCCGACGTGGGTGATCCCGACCGCTCCGGCCCCCCCGGGGGGGGTCACCCCGCCCGGACTCCGACGCGGCTCATGCGGTAGGCCCACCCGGGCCCTACCCGGCGTGGTCACCGCCGCGCAACTGGTCGACCGCGTGCGTGATGAACGGGGCGATGGCAGCCCAGGCATCGGTGGCACCCGACGGCGACCCCGGCAGGGCCACCACGATGGTCTGCCCCCGTACCCCGCCGCAGGCGCGCGACAGGGATGCCGCCGGGATCTCGTCGCGCGACGCCGCCCGGATGGCCTCCCCGATGCCGGGGATCATGCGGTCGCAGGCATGCTCCACGCCCTCGGGGGTGCGGTCGCGCGGTGCGATCCCGGTGCCACCCGCCAGCAGCAGCAGGTCGTATGACCCCGCCAGCGCAGTGATCATCTCCGCGAGGGCGCCCTCGTCGTCGGGCACCACCCGGGGGTCGTCGGCATCGAGCCCGGCGGCGCGCACGGCACGGGTGAGCGCGGGTCCGGTTGCATCGTCGCGCAGGCCGCAGGCGGCGCGGTCGGACACCGTCACCACCGCCACGCGCGCCGTCACGCGGACCCGTCCGGGGCGATGACGGCACGCCCTCGCATATCCCCGATGTCGTCCATCTGGGCCTGCAGCCACTTGGCGACATCGTTCTCGCGGATGACGTCGCGCGTTGCATCGGCGCGCGCGCGCCGCTCGGCGTGCGGCATGGTGAGCGCCTGGTGCAGGGCATCGGCCTGCGCCTCGATGTCGAAGGGGTTGACCGCCAGGGAGAACGCACCGATCTCCTCGAACGCGCCCACGTTCTCCGAGAGGATCAGCACCCCGTCGCGCTCGTTGACCAGCATGGACTCCTTCGCCACCAGGTTCATGCCGTCGAAGATCGCGTTCACCATCATGACGTCGAAGTGTTTGTACGCGGCGATCGCCAGCGGCAGGTTGCTCTCGAAGCGCAGGTCGATCGGCATCCAGTCGGTGTTGCCATGCTTCGTGTTGATGTGGCTCACGAGCGCCGTGATCCGCTCGACGTACTCGACGTACTCCGGCACGTCCATGCGCGATGGCTGGAGCAGCGCGAAGAACGTGATGTCCTCGCGGAACTCCGGGTGGCGGTCGAGGAAGGTGTCGAACGCCGTGAAGCCGCGCAGGATGTTCTTCGACAGGTCGGTGCGGTCGACGCGGACCACCAGGTGCCTGCGTCGGCGCCGCAGGAAGAGGGCCTCCTCGGCGCGCACCGCGTCGTCGGCGGCCGACGCCGCGAAGCGATGCGCGTCGATGGAGATGGGGTGGTGGCGCACGGCGGTCGTGCGGCCCCGGTACGACACGGCCATTGCGTCGTCGTCGACCTCGGCGCCCAGCAGGTCCTCGCAGGTGAGCAGGAAGTTCCGGGCGTAGCGGTGCGTGTGGAAGGCGACGATGTCGTTCGCGAGCAGCCCCTCGAGTACGGCTTCGCGGATGTGGGGGGGCAGCACCCGCCAGTAGTCGGGTTGCGGCCACGGGATGTGCACGAAGAAGTGCAGGAAGGCATCGGGTACCCGTGCGCGGATGCTGCCCGGCGCCGTGTACAGGTGGTAGTCGTGCAGCATCACCACGGCGTCCGGGTTCGTGGCCAGTGACTCCACCACGGCATCGGCGAACAGCTCGTTGGCCACCAGGTAGCCGTCGTCCCAGGCCCCGAGCTCCTCGGCGCGGATGTCCGGGACGGTCGAGAGGTCCCAGAGGTAGTGCTGGATGAACCACAGCATGGGGTTGGCGACCACGTTGTAGTAGCGCTCATAGACCTCGGGCTCGATGACCACGAACCGACCGGTGGTCGCCATGCCGGCGCCGGGGAGGGGGAAGGCGCCGCCCGGGCCGGCGGCCACCCGGAAGTCGCCGGCCTCGATGGCCGCGGAGATCCAGATGGCGGGGACGAGGTCGGTGAGCCCGGTGAGCGCCGTGGCGAGTCCGCCCCCGGATCGCGTCACCTCGAGCCCGCCCGCGCCGTCATCGATGAACCCCACCGGCCCGCGGTTGGAGACGAGGATGAGCGGACGGCCGTCCATGGACACACTGTAATCCCCGATTTCACGCCGATTCCGGCCCCGGTGCGATACTTGGGACCACATGCTCAACGGGCGCCTCTACCGGCTCTCATGGCTCGTGGCGGCGCTCGCGCTCCTCGTAGCCCTGCTGACGCTGGAATCTCCTGCCGGAGCGCCGGAACCGCCGCTCCCCCCCGCCTTCGACGCGATGGCAGCGCGCGCGATCGCGGCCGACCTCGCCACCGTGGCACCGGAGCGCGTGCCCGGCACGGCCGGGGATGCGGCGTCGGCCACGTGGATGGCAGCGCAGTTGGGGGCCGTGCCCGGCGCCACCGCGGTGCGCCGGCAGCGCTTCTCGGTGATGACCCCGGCGGGGCGGGTGGTGACCGAGAACGTGTACGCGGCCCTGCCGGCGCAGTCGGGCTCCACGGCCCTTGGTGCATTGCTGATCTCGGCGCCCCGGGACACTCCTCCCGGGGTCCACGGCGGCGAGAGTGGGTCCGCGGTGCTCGTGCAGCTGGCGCGTTCGCTCGGCACCGTGGCGCGCAATCGCCCCGTTCTCGTCGTCTCGACCGGGGCATCCACCGCGGGCAATGCCGGGGCCCGCTGGTTCATCAGTCGCTTCTTCGGGGTGCCGATGAGTGCCGCCGTATCGCTTGATGACCCGGCGGGAACCCCCGACGGCCTGCATGTGTGGGACGACGGCCATGACGGGCGCCGCTCCATCCCGGCCGCCGCCGCCGCCGTGGAGGCGGCCATGCGCGCCGACGCCCCGGTGGTGCCCGGCCCCGGCCCGTTCGCCCAGATCGGGTCCATGGCCGTACCGCAGACATCGGGCGACCAGGCCGCCTACATCGCCCTGGGCATCCCGTCGGTGACGCTGGCCTCACGGCCCGAGGGTCCCCTGTCCGGTGGCAACCTGGCCACCGAGCATGCCCTCGGCGACGCGGGGCGGACTGCCGAGACACTCATTGCGTCGCTGGATCAGGGTGATGCGCTGGCCGCGCCGGCGCTGGGGCTGGTGATCAGCGAGCGCGAACTGCGACCGGTGATGAGTCGCATCGTCATCCTCCTGCTGGCGTTGCCGATCCTGGTGGCCGCGCTCGACCTCACCGTGCGCCTGCGCCGGGCCGGGGTACGCCTGCTGCCCTTCATCGCGGCGCTGCTCTGGCGGCTGCTGCCCGTCGTCACGGCGATCCTCGTGGCGCACCTGCTGGTGACGGCGGGCATGATGGCCGGCGCCTCGGGCGGGTGGCCGCCGCCCGCAGCCCAGGTGCCGCGCGACCTGCCGGCCGTGGTCGCCGTGCTGCTGTCGGGGGGGGCCGGGGTCCTCGCGTGGCGCGTGGTGCGCCACCGCGCCATGCGCCGTGACGCCGAGGTGGCGTCACGCGCGGCCACCGGGGTCATCGCGCTCGGCGCCATCTGCCTGCTCCTGTGGCTCGCGAGTCCGTTCGCCCTGCTCATTGCCCTTCCGGCGGCCCACGCCGCTCTGGTGGTCACCCGTGCGCGCCGGCCGTGGCAGGTCGTCGCGCTCGGGCTGGTGGCCGCTGCCCCCGCCGTGCTATTGGCGGGGTGGGCCGCGGGCCGCATTGATGGCGACCTCCCGTACGCGGCCTGGTACCTCATCGAGACCACCGTGGCCGGCGCGCGCGGCATCCTCGGGCCCGTCCTCGCGGCCGCAATCCTCGTGGTGGTGTGGAGCCTGGGATCGCTGGTGATGTCGCGCGTTCGGCGTGGGCTGGTGGCCGCCGGCCCCTACCGGCCGGTGCCCACGGAGGATGAGCGCATGGCGCGCCGCGGCCGCCGTCCGCTCCCGCGGCCCTCGTTCACGCGCCGGGACCGGGCCTGATGGGGTCGCACCGCCTCATCTCGGTGGTGGTCCCGGTGTTCGACGAGCGTGACTCGCTGGCGGAACTCGCGGGCGAACTGCTGCCGGTGATGGAGTCGCTGGGCCCGCCGTACGAGGTCATCTTCGTGGACGATGGCTCACGCGACGGCGGCGCTGCGGTGCTGGCCGACCTCGCACGCGCCCACGAGCACGTCCGTGTCGTCTGCCTGCGCAGCAACTTCGGGAAGGGCGCCGCGCTGACCGCCGGCTTCCGCGAGGCGCGCGGCGACGTGGTCATCACCATTGATGCGGACCTGCAGGACGACCCGGCGGAGATCCCGCGCCTGGTCGCGGCCCTTGATGAGGGCGCCGATCTCGTGTCGGGTTGGAAGCAGCAGCGCCGGGATCCATGGACCAAGACGGTGCCCTCGCGCATCTTCAACGGTGTCGCCCGGCGGGCGTCCGGCGTCGCGCTCCACGACCTCAACTGCGGGTTCAAGGCGTACCGGGCCGATGTGGTGCGCGCGCTAGCGATCCCCGGTGAGATGTACCGCTTCATCCCCGTCATTGCGGCCTCCGAGGGTTTCCGCGTGGCCGAGGTGCCGGTGAACCACCGCGCCCGGCGCCACGGCGCGTCGAAGTACGGGTTTGAGCGCTACGTGCGCGGGCTGCTCGACCTCGTCACCATTTCGTTCGTCGGCCGCTACCGCCACCGGCCCATGCACTTCTTCGGGGGGATCGGGCTGCTGCTGTTCCTCGCCGGGGTCGCCATCTCGGTCTACCTGACGATCGTGAAGATGCTGGGCGAGGCGATCGGCGGCCGGCCCCTGCTGATCCTCGGCGTCCTGCTGATCGTGGTGGGGATCCAGTTGTTCACCATCGGGCTGGTGAGCGAGTTGATACAGCGCGGTCGCCTGCGGTCGGAGGATGACGAGGCGGCGTCGCGCATCGAGCGTGTGATCGGCGGGTGACGCGACCGCTGCACGTCGAGTGGGTGGGGACCTATGAGCGCGGATACCCGCGTACACGGGTGCTCGTGGAGGGCTTGCGCACCCACGGCGTGACGGTGCGCGAGCAGCACCGCCCGGTATGGGAGCGCACCCGGCACAAGGCGGGTGCCTTCCTGCGCCCGGGCCACCTCGCCCGTGCCGGGGGGTCGTACCTCGCGGCCTGGGCGTCCATCGCCGCCGCCGAGGCGCGCTCACGCGGACCCGTGGACGCCGTGGTCGCGGGGTACCCGGCCCAGCCCGACGCCGTTCCGGCGTGGGTCGTGGCCCGGGCGCACCACGCCCCGTTGGTGGTGGACATGATGATCTCGCTGGCCGACACGCTGGCCAGCGACCGGGCCCGGGTGCGCGGGCCGATGCGCCACGTGCTGGCCGCTGCCGACCGAATGGCCCTGGCCGCGGCCGACCTGGTGCTGGCCGACACCGCCGCGAACGCCAACTTCCTCGTGTCGCGGTTCGGGGCCGTGCGCGGGCGCATCGTCGTGGCGCCGGTCGGGGCCGAGCCCGATGCGTTCCCGTCCACCCCCGTGCCGGGCGGCGCCGGTCATGCGCTGTGGTACGGGAAGCTCTCACCGATGCACGGGCTCGACGTGATCCTCGGTGCGGCCCGGATCCCCGGAACGCCGCCGATCCGCCTCGTGGGCGGTGGCCAGATGGACGGATGGCTCGCGGACGAGTTGCAGCGCGACCCGCCGGCGCGGCTCACGCATGTGCCATGGGTTCCCTACGAGCGCCTGCGCGACGAGGTGACCGCGTGCGGCATCGTGCTCGGGATCTTCGGCGTGAGCGACAAGGCCGCGCGCGTGGTCCCCAACAAGGTGTTTCAGGCGATGGCGGCCGGACGGCCCATCATCACGGCCGATACGCCGGGAATCCGCGAGGTGCTCACGGACGGGGTGGACGCCGTCCTGGTGCCGCCCGGTGATCCCGCCGCCCTGGCGGCGGCCCTCATCACCCTGGCCGGTGATGCCCCGGCCCGCGCCCGCCTGGGGGCAGCGGCGCGCACCCGGTATGAGCAGGTGGGCACGCCGGCGGCCGTCACCGGGCCGGTGGTTGACGCGATCCGGCGGCTGCGCCCGTGAGTGGTCGGCCCTGGGTGCGGTGGGCCGGCCCCGCCGCGGGCCTGGCGATCCTCGGGGTGCTGGTCGGGACCGTCGCCGATGCCGGGGCCGTGGTGGCGGCGTTCGACTGGCAGCCATCCGTGGGATGGCTGGCGCTGGCGGTCGTGCTGGCTCTGGTGCTCTCACGCCAGATCCCGGGCGGCGTGGCGGTGGCGCTGAGTGTGGGCTCGCGGCGGTTCCTCATCGCGACCGAGTTGGCATTCGTCGGGATGGCCACGCTGGCCGGGCGCGGACGGGGCGCCCGATGACCCGGCCGACGGCCCGCCCGCGTGCGGGCGGGTGGCGCATCACGCACGACCTCCCACTGGCGCTGGTACTGCTGCTGTCCGGGGTGTGGGCGGCCCTGTTCGCCTGGCTGTCGGTGGCCCGCCACGACGCCTGGTGGACCAGCCGGTTCGACCTCGGGAACATGACCCAGGCGATCTGGAACACCGCGCATGGTGACTTCCTGCTGGCAACCACCGCCGCGGGCGACCAGATGTCGCGCCTCGGCTCGCATGTGGACCCCCTGCTGGCGGTGCTGGTCCCGCTCCAGTGGATCACCGACTCTGCGGTGCCGCTGCTGGTGGCCCAGGCGGTGATCGTGGCCGCCGGTGCGGTGCCGGCCTTCCTCCTGGGACGGCGCTGGCTGGGTGACGACCGGCTGGCGGTGGCCGGTGCGCTTATGTGGCTCCTGTACGCGCCGATCCAGTGGGCAGTGGTCACCGACCTGCACGCGGTCACGCTGGCCGCCCCGCTCCTGATGCTGGCGATCTGGGCGGCCGAGGCCCGCAGGGACTGGGTGCTGGGGATCTCCCTGGCGCTCGCGCTGCTGGGCAAGGAGCAGGTGGGCCTGGCGGTGGCGATCCTCGGCATCTGGATCATCGTGCGCCACCGGCGCCGCATCGTCGGTGCCGTGGTGTCGGTGGTGGCGCTCGCATGGACGCTCCTGTGCGTCCTGGTCATCATGCCCGTCGCCGGGTCCGGGGTGCCGACTCCGTTCACCGAGCGGTTCGGCCGTTTCGGGGACACGCCGTCGCAGGCGCTCGTGGGCGCGCTGTCGAATCCGCTGGAGGTCCTCACGACCGTGGGTGGCTGGTCCCGGCTGTCGTACCTCCTCGCGCTGCTGCTGCCCCTCCTCCTGCTGCCCCTGTTCGCCCCGCTCCTCGCCGCCGCCGCCGTGCCCGACCTCATGGTCGGCATGCTGGCCGACTGGTGGCCCAACTACTCCATCGAGTTCCACTACGCGGCGGTTCCCAGTCCCTTCCTGGTCGCAGCCGCCATGCTAGGCCTCGCGGGACTGCGCCGAAGGCCGCAGCCCTCATGGCTTGTGCGCATGCTGCGGCCCGCCGGGGCCGTGGCCGTCGTGCTCATCGCGGTCGCGGCTCTCGGCACTGTCACCACCGGCCCCATGCCCTTCTTCGGGCCGTTGTCGCGCGCCACGCAGTCCCGGCTCGCGCAGTACGCACCCATGCCGCAGCATGCACAGGCCCTCGCCGATGCCGCGGCTCTGGTCCCCGACGAGGCGGTCGTGTCGGTGGGGAACAACGCCGGCGGGCACCTCTCGGCGCGCCGCCGTGTGCTGGTGTTCCCGGTGATCGGCGATGCGGACTGGGTGCTCGTGGACCGCACCCGCCCCAATCTGAGCGACCGCCTGGACCCGTTGGGCTTCTCACGGGAGCTCGCGCGTCTGGAGGCCGACGGGGGGTTCGCACTGGTCTATGACCGCGATGGGGTGATGCTGTTCCGCCGCACCGGGGCGGTGGGCGGATGAGTTCCCGCCCGCGCGCCCTGGGCGTCATCATCGTCGCGTGCGGGGTGCTGCTCGGCGTCCTGCCCGCGCTGCCCTGGTACGGAACGTCCCTGCCCACCGGCACGGCGTCCCTGTCGGGGTACGGCGCCGGCGGCGCCTTATGGATCCTGCCGGTCATCGGCGCGGCCCTCGTCGTCACCGGGCTGCTGGCGGTGTGGTGGATGGCGCCCCCCGGCACCCGCAGCGCGCGCGTGCTGGGCGGCGCCACGATCCTGTGGGCCGTCCTCGGGGTGGCGTGGGGATCACTCGTGGCCCTCTCACCCCGGGTCACGGTCGTGGCCGTGCGGGCCGGGCTGCCCGACTCGCCGCTCGCCGGTGACTGGAGCGTCGCCGTGCTGCCACCGGCATGGGCGGGTCTGGCCGCCGCGGCGCTCGCCGGCATGGCCGGCATCCTCCTGATGACACCACGACCGGGGGTCACGGCCCCGGACGCCCCCGACTCCTAAGGGGTTGTCGGCACCGGCGTAGTGGGGGTCGTCGGCGTCGGCGTCGGCGTCGGTACGGGGGCCGGGGCCGGTGCCGGGGCGGGAGCCGGCGCCGGCGTGGGGGTCACCGTCGTCGGGGCCGGCTTCGGCACGCGCGTGGTCGTGCCGGGCTTGGGCGCTGTCGTCGTCTTCGCGGTGCTGGTGCTCTTGGCGGAGCTCACCACGTAGGTCCCGGCCGATTCGGTGAAGTCCGACGAGAACGCGGACCACTCGACGGGGTCCTTGGGCAGCGGCCAGTCGGGGTCACCGTCCTTCGCGGTGACGGTGCGCATGAAGTCGCCCCAGATCTGCGCCGGGAAAGAGCCGCCGGCCACCGTGATGCCGTGCACGCCGGTCATGGCACGCCGCACGCCATCGTCATTCGGGTAGCCCACCCAGACGGCGCAGACGTAGTGGGGCGTGTATCCGACGAACCAGGCGTCGGTGTAGTCGTCGGTGGTGCCGGTCTTCCCGGCGATGGGCGGCCCGATGTTCGCCGCCGTGCCGGTGCCGCCGGTGACGTTGTCGCGCAGGATCCGGGTGACCTCGTAGGCAACGCCATCGGGGAACACGCGGGTGCGCTTGGGGGTGGCGAGATCACCCTTGGGAATCCCCTGCCCGAGGTCGGTCATGGCGATGGGCTTCACCCGGAACCCGCCATTGGCCAACGGCGCGTAGGCCGCGGCCATCTCGAGCGGGCTCACCTCTCCCGAGCCCAGCCCGATGGACGGCACCACCGGCAGCCTGCTCTCCACGCCCATGCGGTTCGCCATGTCCACGACCCGGTCGGGCCCGACGTCCAGCGTCAACTGGATGTACACGGTGTTGTCCGAGGCGAGCGTCGCCTGTGCGACGGCCGTGGCGCCCTTGTAGGAATTGGAGTACGTCGACACCTCGACGGGCCCCCAGGTGGGGTCATCGATGTCAATGGGCCTGCTGTCGTAGATCGTCGAGTACGGGTTGATGCCGTCAGCGATCGCCCGGGTGAGCACGAACGTCTTGAACGTGGATCCCGGCTGCCGCTTGGCCTGGGCCGCGTAGTTGAACTGGCTGTCCTCGCCGTAGGCCTGGCTGGTGGCCATGGCACGGATGTACCCGGTCCGGGCATCAATGAGCACGACGGCCGCGGCGGGATCGTCCGCCCATCCGAGATTGCGTGCGATCGCCTGCTCCGCCGCGCGCTGCAGGGTGGGGTCGATGGTGGTGCGCACCGCCATCCCGCCCTTCTGCACGCGCTGCTCGCCGTAGCGGTTGATGAGCTCCTGGCGCACGTAGTCGAAGAAGTAGCCCTCCTTCTTGCGCTCGTATGTGCGTCCGCGCTTCAACTGCAGGTCCGACGCCCGGGCCTCGTCGGCCTCCGCCGGGGTGATGTACCCCTGGTTGGCCATCTCCTGCAGAACGATGTTGCGCCGGGTGGTGGCCTCCACGGGGTTGATGAAGGGGTTGTAGGCGGTCGGGGCCTGGGGCAGGCCGGCCAGCAGGGCCGCCTGCGCGAGGTTGATGGCCCACACCGGCTTGTCGAAGTACGTGAGCGCGGCGGCCTGTACCCCCACGGCGTTCTGCCCGTAGAAGACCCCGTTGAGGTACTTGGCCAGGATCTCATCCTTGGAGTACTGCCGCTCCACCTCCTGCGCCAGATGGGCCTCCTTGATCTTCTGCGTGAAGTCGCGCGGCGCGTCGGGGTCGTAGAGGTTCTTGACCAACTGCATCGTGATCGTGCTTCCGCCCTGCCGGAGGCCACCGCTGCTCATCGCATTGCGGACCGCCGCGCCGACGATGCGCAGCCAGTCCACGCCGTCGTGCTCGTAGAAGCGCTTGTCCTCGATTGCCACCGTGGCCTCGCGCAGCGGGACGGGGATGCGCGCGAGCGGCAGCTCGGTGCGGTTGGTGACGCCCGGGATGTACCCGAGCAACTTGCCATTGCGGTCGTAGATGCGGGTGTTCTGGCCCAGACCGACCGGCTTGAGGTCCTCAAGCCCCGGCAGGTCGCTGGTCACCGACTGATAGGTGGTCGCGAATCCCACCCCCAGCACCGTGCCCATCACCACGATGGCAAGGACGATGACCCGGCCGAGTCCGATACGGCCATGGTGCGCACGCTCCTCGCGGCGCCGGCGCAGGCGGCGGATCCTCACCGGCGGGCTCCCGCGAGCGGCCGGATGTCCCACTCAACCCGACCCGAGCGGTAGTCGAGCAGCCCGATGATCTGGTCGGGGCCAGTCCCCACGCGGCCGGTGACCACCCAGTTGAGATCGGCCTCGGGCGTCGCTTCACGGCGGGTGGGTATCGGCCGGGCGCCGCCCGCGGGCACGGGCACCGCCCAGCCGACGGGAATCATCTTGAGTGACACCCCGCCGGCGACCGCCGGCGGCCCGGCCCAGACCTGGGATGCCTGCTGCATCGCCGCATCCGATGTGCCCAGCCGCGGATTACGCGATGCCGTCACGGCCTCCCACAGGAAGGCCCACCCCTCGGCGGGGTTGGCCAGATACGTGGAGGCGGGCTCCTCCGCGTATGCGGTGGCGACGAGCGACGGGGTCCAGATCAGCACGACGGCACCCCCGGCGATCAACGCGGCGGCGGCGGCGCCGGGACGGCGGCGTGGTGCGCGGGCATCGTCGGTGGGCATGGCGACGGGCACGGTGGCCGAGTATAGGACCGCGCTCCAGCGCCCCCCCTCGCCCCGGTCACCGCATACCCTGCCGTGAGATGAGCACCCGGCCCCCCGACATCGTCCTGTTCGACGCCTTCGGAACGCTGCTCCGGATGGAGCCGCCCGGGCCGATCCTGCGTAGTCACCTCGCGGCGGCGGGCTACCCGTACGATGAGGACGTGGTCGAGGCCGCCCTCCGGGAAGAGATCGCGCACTACCGGGCGCGCATGCACATCGGGAGTGACACCAGCGGCCTCGCGGCGCTGCGGGCCGAGTGCGGTGCGGTGCTCGCGCGGGCCCTCGGCCCCGGCGCACCGGCCCCGGCGATGGCCACCGGGATGCTGGTCCGGTCACTCAGGTTCCGGCTTCACGAGGACGCGCCGGATGCGATGGACGCCGTGGAGGACCTGGGATTGCGCATGGGGGTCGTGAGCAACTGGGACTGCGCGTTGCCGGATCACCTCGCCGACCTGGGTGTGGCGCAGCGGTTCACGGTGATCGCCGTGAGCGCCGTGGTCGGGGCGGCGAAACCCGATCCCGCGATCTTCCTGCACGCCACGCGCGCCGCCGGGGTGCCCCCCACCCGGGCGCTGCATGTGGGCGATCATCCGCGGGAGGACTATGGGGGCGCCCGTGCGGCCGGCCTGCAGGCCCTGCTGCTGGACCGCTCGGGGGAGGCACCCGGCCCGGACGCCATCACCACGCTGCGCGACCTGGCCGGGAGGATCCACGCGTGAGGCCGACCGTCTGGACGTACGGGCTGGTCACGCTGGTCCTCGCATCGCTCGCGGCGGTGTACGCGATGGCGGTCGTGGTGGGCACGGCGCCGCTGACCCTCGTTGCGGTGGCCCTCGTGGGCGCTCTCGCCGTGGTCGGCGCGGTCGTCTCCGTGCGCGCCTCGACCCGCGTGCCGCGTCCGCGCGTGGGTGATATTGCGGCCGGGGCCGCCACCGCGGCGCTCGCGCTGCTCCTCGTCCGCGAGATGCACATCCCGGCGCTGGTGGCGATGTCGATCGTGGTGGTCCTCGTCGGGATGCTGGTGGCCCCGTGGGGCCCCCTTGACGTGAGGTCGGAGTGCGCGGGGTACGCCGGGGCGTTCGTGGGGCTGGTCCCCCCCGGCATCGTGGTGCCATCCGTCTGGGTTGCCGGGGCCGGGGCCATGGCGGGCCTCCTGGCCTCGGTCATCGGTCCATCGGTCCTCCCCGGGGTCGGCGGACGCCTGGGCCTGGTTGCCTTCATGGCGTCATCGTCGGTGTACTGGTTCGGCACCGCGCTCGGCGGCGTGCACGACGTCGTTCTCCTTCCGGAGTTCCATGGGCTCGCCCAGGGGGCGGTGGTCCCGATCGGGGCCGTGGCCGCCACGGTCACCTGGGTGCTCATCCAACGGCGCGGGTGGGACTTCGCCCTGGCATCGGGGCTCACCTCGCTCCTCGTGTGCGGTGGTGTCTACCTCTCGTCCATGGGCGATCTGGCCCCCGTGTTCGCCGCCGCGTGGTTCGGGGGCACGATGGTGGGCATCTCGGCACCGGCCCAACTGCCCGGCGCGGTATGGATCGGGTTCGCGGGGATGCTCTACGGGGCCCACCTGCTCCCGTTCCCGGATCCGATCGCGGGCCACGTGGGCGTGCTCGGGGTGCTCGCCGTGATCGCGGTGCTCGTGGTGATGGGGGTCCTGCGCGTCGCCGGCGGGATCGCCACCCGAGGTGCCCGTCGGCCACGCGCGGTGCCGGGGCACCCCCCGGTATGAAACCCACTCCCGCAACCTATGTGCTCGGGGCGGTCGTGCTCGTGGCGCTGGCGGGGATGTACGTGCAGTCATTCGTCCTGGGTGCGGACCCCGTGCCGACGATTCTGGTGGTGATCATCGGGATCCCCACAGTCATCGGCGCCGGGTACGCCGTCCGCACGTCGCTGCCCCTCCTGCGCCCGCGGCCCGTCGAGGTCATCACCGCCCTTGCGGGCACGATGGCGTCGCTGCTCATGGCCCGGGAGATGGGGATCCCGCCGCTGGTGGCCGCCGCGCTGGTGGCCGTGGCGTGCGGCGTCGGCGCCCTCCCGGGCGGGCCGCTGGACGCCATTTCGGCGGGCGCGGGCTACACAGGCTCATTCGTGGGCCTCCTCACCCCCAACATCACCCTGGGCTGGTACTGGGTCGCCGTCGCCGGCGTGCTGGCCGGCCTCCTGTGGACGTTCGTGGGCCGGTCGGTGATTCAGGGTGTGGGCGGGCGGATGGGTCTGGTGGGCTTCATGGCATCGGCGGCGGTCTACTGGATCGCCGATCTCACGGGGCACGACCAGAACGCCGTGCTGCTCCCCGGGACGGACGGCATGGCGCACTGGGCGGTGGTGCCCATCGGGGCAGCGGGTGCGCTCATCACCTGGGTCCTCATGAACCGCCTCGGCTGGGGCTTCAACCTCGCATCCGGCCTGCCGTCGCTGGCGGTCTGCGGGGTCATCGTGGCGAGCGGCCTCGGCGGAACGGGAGTCGTGCTGGCCACCGCGTTCTTCGGCGGCACCTTCGTCGGCGGCACCACGACCGCCCGGCTCCCGAACGCCGCGTGGCTCGGCGCTGCGGGCCTGCTCTACGGCGCGTTCATGCTCCACTTCGAGGGCCCGCTGGCGGGCCACGTCGGCGTGATCGGCACCACGGGCACGATCTCCGTGCTGGCCATCATCGGTATCGAACTGGGGTGGCGGTGGTCACGTGGCCGCACGCCGGCACCGGGGTCCACCGGGGCGGCCCGCCGGTACTAGCGGGACAGGCGGGTGTGGCGCAGGAGGGTCGCGACCCCCTGCTCGAGCTCGGTGGCGCACATGGTGCCGTCGGCCTGCTGGCACTGGCGCAGGCGCTCGCCGATGAGGTGCAGACCCACCTGGTCGAGCGCGGCGGTCACGGCGGCGAGTTGCACCAGCACCTCGTCACAGGGAGCGCCTTCGTCGAGCATGCGTTGCACCCCCCGCAACTGCCCCTCGGCACGACGCAGGCGCACCATGATCTGCTCACGCGTGGGCGGGGTGGATGCGGCGGTGGCCACGGCGCCTAGTGCCCCCCGCAGCCGCAGCCGCCGGTGTGGCGGTGGCCGGCCGCGACCGCCGAGGCCGCTGCCCCCGAGGCGACCTGGCTGCTCGACCGGCCCGCCACGAAGCCGGTGATCACCTGCTTGGCGGCACCCCCGCACGCCGGGCACATGCGGTCCTCGTCGCGCAGGAAGCCCTGGCGGAAGACCTCGAACCCGTCGGCGCACGCAGCGCAGCGCATGTCGTAGGTCGGCACGGCGTCAGGACAGGCCCAAGGCCTGTTCGATGCCCGCGCGCGGCATCGCGCCCACGGCGTTCCCCACGAGCTGGCCGTCCCGGAACAGGCCGATGAACGGGATGCCCTGGATGCCGTACTGCTGGGCGATGGACGGGGAGTCGTCCACGTTGACCTTGCCCACCACCAGGTCCTCGCGGTCGCGGGCGATCTCGTCGATGATCGGGGCGATCATGCGGCACGG